>CADCUY010000518.1 GCA_902806005.1 uncultured Quadrisphaera sp.
TGGCCGCGGCCACCGCCCTGCTCGCCGCCGCGGCGGTGCTCGCCGCGGCGCCGCCGGGCTGACCCGCCGCCGCCGGTGGTCCGGGGGCGACGGCCGGCCCGCGCGCTGCCATGATCGGCGGCGTGGACACCGCGGTCGAGCAGCGCCTCCAGGCCGTCGGACGGGTCGGCTACCTCGTCTCCGGCGCGCTGCACGTGATCATCGGCGCGCTCGCCGTGCAGGTGGCGCTCGGCGTCGGCGGCGGCTCGGGCCAGCGCGCCGACCAGACCGGCGCGCTCGCCTCGATCGCCGCGCAGCCCTTCGGCGCCGCCCTGCTGTGGTTCGCCGTCGTCGCCCTGGCCGGGCTCGGGCTCTGGCAGCTGTGGCAGGCCCTCGAGGCCGCGCGGCCCGGGCGCCGGTCGCCGGCCAGCGGCTCGGGCGGCTCCGAGCGCGACGCCGGGGCCGCCGCCAAGGCGGCCGGCAAGGGCGTGGTCTACCTGGTGCTGGCGGCGACCGCGGCGGGCGTCGCCCGGGGCGGGTCGGGCTCCGGCGGTCAGGGCGACGTCACGGCGTCGCTGCTCGCGAGCACGCCGGGCAGGCTGCTGGTCGGCGCGGTGGGCCTGGCGGTGGTCGCCGTCGGCGCGTACCACGTGCACTCGGGGATCACGCAGAAGTTCCTCCGGAACCTGCGCGGGCTGCCGCCGGGCCGCGCTGGGCGTGGCGCGAGGACCGCCGGCCGGGTGGGCTACGTCGCCAAGGGCGCCGCACTGGCGGTGCTCGGCGGGCTGTTCGTCCTCGCCGCCGTCCGGGCCGACCCGCAGCAGGCCGGCGGCCTCGACCAGGCGCTGCGCACCATCGGCGAGCAGCCGTTCGGGCAGGTGCTGCTCGTGGCCGTGGGGGCCGGTTTCGTCGCGTTCGGGATCTTCTGCGCCGTCCGCGCGCGCTACGCCCGGAACTGACGCAGGCTCGGCGAGCACGCACCCGCGATCGAGAGGAACCCCATGCCCACCCGCACCGCACGCACCGCCTGGAACGGCACCCTGGAGGAGGGCTCCGGCCAGGTGGAGCTGAGCAGCTCCAAGGTCGGCACCTACTCCGTCTCCTTCCCCAAGCGCACCGCCGACGAGGCCGGCGGCACCACGAGCCCCGAGGAGCTCGTCGCCGCGGCCCACTCCAGCTGCTACGCCATGCAGCTCTCGGCCCTGGTCGGCCGGGCGGGGGGCACCCCCGACAGCCTGGACGTCACCGCCGACGTCTCCCTGGGCCCGGACCCGGCGGGCGGCTTCCGGCTCACCGGCATCCACCTCACCGTGCGCGCCGAGGTGACCGGGCTCGACGCCGACGGCTTCGCCCAGGTGGCTCAGGAGGCCAAGGAGACCTGCCCGGTCAGCAAGGCCCTGGCCGCGGTGGAGATGACCCTCGACGCGGCCCTGGAGTCCTGAGGCCCTCCGGCCAGGACGGCGCCGGCCGGCCCCTCGAGGGACCGGCCGGCGCCCCCGGTCAGGAGGTGGCCAGGACCGAGCCCGGGCGCAGGTGGAGGTCCTTGACGAGGACCACCGTGGTGCCCGTGGCGTCGGGCACGTAGCGCAGCTGGTCGACGAGCAGGCGCATCAGCGGGATCCCGCGGCCGTGGGTGAGGACCTCGTCCGCCAGGGCGTCCAGCGAGGAGGCGTCCGCCGCAGGGTCGGGGGCGACCGGCTCCGGCGTGCCGTCGAAGTGCCCGCCGGAGTCGCGGATGGTGATCCGGCAGCGGTCGCCGCTGACGGCGACCTCCACCTCCACCGCGTCGGCGTGGGCCCCGTGCTGCACCACGTTGGTGCACGCCTCGGTGACGGCCAGGGCGATGTCGTCGATGCAGGAGGGGTCGACCTGCAGCTCGGTCAGGGTGGTGACGGCGAGGCGGCGCACCACGGAGACGTAGCGCGCGTCGTTGGGAAGGCTGAGCACGTACGACAGCTCCACGGCTGGTCCCCCTGGTCGGCCGGGCCTCCGCCGCGCGACAGAGCCCGCGGCGATGATCGCACGCCGGGCGCCGCCCCGCGGGCTCAGGCGGTGGGTGCGGCTGCCCGCTGCTGGTCGGCCAGCTGCCGTCGGACGTCGTCCATGTCGAGGGCGCGCACGCCCTCGATGACCTGCTCCAGGGCGGGGGCGGGCAGGGCGCCGGGCTGGCTGAAGACCAGCACCCCGTCGCGGAAGGCCATCAGGGTGGGGATGGAGGTGATGCCGGCGGACGCGGCGAGCGCCTGCTCGGCGTCGGTGTCGACCTTGGCGAAGGCGATGTCGGGGTGCGCCTCGCTGGCGCGCTCGAAGATCGGCCCGAACTGGCGGCACGGGGGGCACCAGGTGGCCCAGAAGTCGACCAGGACGATCTCGTTGTCGGCGACGACGTCGGGGAAGGTGGTTGCGGTGGTGGTCGTGGTGGCCATGACGGGTCCAACCAGGAACGGTGCCGCGGGCTTCCCGGCGGCGCCGTCGCTGGCTCGTCGGCGGCTCCGCCGCTGGCTCGTCGGCGGCTCCGCCGCTGGCTCGTCGGCGGCTCCGCCGCTGGCTCGTCGGCGGCTCCGCCGCTGGGCCTCCGTAGGGTGCTCGGGTGATCGACGACGACGCTCCCGCCGCTGCGCCCCCGCCGGCCCCGGCGGGCCCCCCCGCGGCGCGCAGGGCACCGGTGGTGCGCACCCACCACGGCGACGCCGTCACCGACCCCTACGCGTGGCTGCGCGACGCCGAGGACCCCGCCGTGCTGGAGCACCTGCGCGCGGAGAACGCCTGGACGCAGGCGCGCACCGACCACCTGGAGCCGCTGCGGGAGGCGCTGTTCGAGGAGGTGCGCGCCCGCACCCAGGAGAGCGACCTCAGCGTGCCCAGCCGCGAGGGGGGCTGGTGGTACTACTCGCGCACCGTCGAGGGGGCCCAGCACGCCCTGGTCTGCCGGGCGCCCGCGGCCGCCGGCGACGGCGACGGCGACGGCGCGGGCTGGACGCCGCCGACGCCGGCCGCCGGGCAGCCCCTGCCCGGCGAGCAGGTGCTCCTCGACGGCGAGGCCGAGGCCGCGGGGCACCCCTTCTTCGCCCTCGGGGCCGTGGCGGTCAGCCCCGACGGGAGCCGGCTCGCGTGGTCCTCCGACACCACCGGCGACGAGCGCTACCTGCTGCGGGTGCGCGACCTGGCCACCGGCGCCGACCTGGCCGACGAGGTGGCCGGCACCTCGGGCGCGGCGGTGTGGGCCGCCGACTCCACGACCCTGCTCACCCTGCTCGTCGACGCCGCGTGGCGGCCCTCCCGGGTGCTGCGGCACGTGGTCGGCACCCCGCCCGCGCAGGACGCGGTGGTCCACGCCGAGGACGACGAGCGGTTCTGGCTGGGGCTGCACCGCTCGCGCAGCCGCCGCTACCTGATGATCACCTCGGGGTCGAAGACCACCGCCGAGACCTGGGTGCTGCGGGCCGAGGACCCCCTCGGCGCCCCCGCGCTGCTGCTGCCGCGCCGCGAGGGCGTCGACCACACGGTCGAGCACGCCGTCGTCGGCGGGGTCAGCCGGTTCCTGGTGCTGCACGACGACGGCGCGCAGGACTTCCGCCTCGACCTCACCCCGGACGACGCGGCGCCCGCCGCCGAGCCCGCGGCGTGGACCCCGGTGCTCCCCCACGCTCCCGGCACCCGCCTGGAGCAGGTCGAGGCCTTCGCCGGCTTCGTCGCGGTGGGCTACCGCCGCGACGCGCTGCCCCGGGTGGGGACCATGGCCGTGCGCGCCGACGGGCTGGGGCCGCTGGTGGAGGTGGCGTTCGACGAGCCCCTGGCGAGCGCGCACCTGGTGGGCGGGCGGACCTTCGACCAGCCCGTGGTGCGCCTGGCGCACGGCTCGTTCACCACGCCCTCGGGGGTGCTGGAGCTCGACGTGGCCTCGGGCGCCCTGCACCTGCGCCGCCGCACCCCGGTCCTCGGCGGGTACGACCCGGCGGACTACGAGGAGCACCGCACCTGGGCGCGGGCCGGCGACGGCACCGCGGTGCCCGTCTCGGTGGTGCAGCGCGCCGGCACCCCGCGGGACGGCAGCGCCCCCGCGGTCCTGTACGGCTACGGCTCCTACGAGATCAGCATCGACCCCGCGTTCTCCGCCTCGCGCCTGTCGCTGCTCGACCGCGGGGTCGTCTTCGCCGTCGCGCACGTGCGCGGCGGCGGCGAGCTGGGCCGGCACTGGTACGACGACGGCAAGCAGCGGGCCAAGCCGAACACCTTCAGCGACTTCCTCGCGGCGGCCGAGCACCTGGCGGGGCAGGGGTGGGTCGACCGGCGCCGCGTGGTGGCGATGGGCGGCAGCGCGGGGGGGCTGCTGGTGGGGGCGGCGGTGAACCTCGAGCCCGGCCGCTTCGCGGGGGTGCTGGCGGCGGTGCCCTTCGTCGACCCGCTGACGACGATGCTCGACGAGTCGCTGCCGCTCACGGTGGTGGAGCAGGAGGAGTGGGGCGACCCCATCCGCGACCCGGGTGCCTACGCGGTGATCAAGGGCTACGCGCCCTACGACAACGTGGCGGCGGTCCCCTACCCGCCGATGCTCGTCACGACGAGCCTGCACGACACGCGGGTGGCGTTCACCGAGCCGGCCAAGTGGGTGGCCCGTCTGCGCGAGCTCGACCCGTCGGGGCGGCGGGCGCCGCAGGTGCTGCTGCGCACGGAGATGGACGGCGGCCACGGGGGCCGCTCGGGCCGGTACGAGGCGTGGCGGGAGCGGGCGTACGAGCACGCGTGGGCGCTGGACGTGCTCGGCCGCGGCCGGGCCACCCCGGCGCAGGGGCCGTCGGCGCCCTGAGCGCCGGCGGCACCGCGGGAGCGGTCGGTCAGCTGCTGGGGGTGGAGGTCTCGGCGGTGTCGGGCTCCGCGTCGACCTCCGCCTCGGCCTCGGAGGGGTCGAGCTTGCTGAGCATCGTCGAGGGCAGGGTCACCCGGACGACGTTGCCGCCGCGGAAGTCGGCGATGACGTTGACCCCCGGCTCACCGCCGACGACCTTGCCGAGGCCGTGGCGGTCGTGGCTGACCCAGTCGCCCAGCGCGTAGGTCGTGGAGTCGACCTTCGGCGAGCGGTCGAAGGGGCTGGTGGCGAGGATGCGGCGCGCAGGCGTCGGGCGTTGGCTCATCACCCACCACTGTGCGCTCTCGGCGGCGATCCAGAGCACGACCGCGGCGTGTCGCGGCCGACACGCGGGTCGTCGCGGGCCCGCACGGGGCCCGGACGCGGGATCCGCCCCGGCCCGCGCAGGCGGGTCCGACGGCGGGCGGAGGACGGCCGCCCGGGGCTGTCGGTGGCGACCGGCACGATGGCGGCATGACCTCGACCACCACCGCCCCGGCCGCTCCCGCGCCGGGCACCGACCTCCGCGAGCGCGCCGAGCACCACCTGCGGGCGCTCGTCGGCCCGGGCGCCCGGCTGCGCGACGACCAGTGGACCGCGGTCGAGGCCCTCGCCGCCCAGCGCCGCCGGGTGGTCGTCGTGCAGCGCACCGGGTGGGGCAAGTCGGCGGTGTACTGGGTGGCGACCGCGCTGCGCCGGGCCGAGGGGGCCGGGCCCACCCTGGTGGTCTCCCCCCTGCTGGCCCTGATGCGCGACCAGGTGGCCGCCGCGGAGCGCTCCGGCCTGCGCGCGGTGACGATCAACTCCGCCAACGTCGACGACTGGCCGGCCATCGAGGCGGAGCTGGCCGCGGGCACCGTCGACGTGCTGCTGATCTCCCCCGAGCGCCTGAACTCCGCCGGGTTCCGGGCCCGCGTGCTGCCGCACCTGGCGCCGCGCCTGGGCCTGCTCGTCGTCGACGAGGCGCACTGCATCTCCGACTGGGGGCACGACTTCCGGCCCGACTACCGGCGGATCGCCACCGTGCTGGCCGGCCTGCCCGAGGGCACCCCCGTGCTCGCCACCACCGCGACGGCCAACGCCCGGGTCAGCGCCGACGTCGCGGCCCAGCTCGGGGCGGGCACCTTGACCCTGCGCGGCCCGCTCGACCGCGAGGGCCTGGCCCTGGCGGTGGTGCCGACCCCCGACGTGCCCACCGCGTACGCCTGGGTCGCGGGGCTGCTCGACGCCTCCGAGGGCCAGGGCATCGTCTACACGCTGACCGTCGCCGAGACCTCGCGGCTGGCCGAGTTCCTGGCCGCCGCCGGCCACGCGGTGGCCGCGTACTCCTCGGCGACCCCGCCGGAGGACCGCGAGCGCCTCGAGCGGGCCCTGCTGGAGGGCCGGCTGCGCGCCCTGGTCGCCACCTCGAGCCTCGGCATGGGCTACGACCACCCGCGGCTGGCGTTCGTGGTGCACCTGGGGGCGCCCAGCTCCCCGGTGGCCTACTACCAGCACGTCGGCCGCGCCGGGCGAGCCCTGGCCGGGGCCGTGGGCGTGGTGCTGCCCACCGCCGCGGACGAGCGGATCTGGGCCTACTTCGACTCCACCGCCCTCCCCCCCGAGGACGTCGTGCGCCGGGTGCTGCGGGTGATGGCCGACCACGGCGGGCCGATGACCCTGCCGAAGCTGGAGGTCGAGGCGGGGCTGCGCCGCGGCCGGCTCGAGGCGCTGCTCAAGGTGCTCGACGTCGACGGCGCGGTCGAGCGCGCGGGGGGCGGCTGGGTCGCCACCGGCGCGGCGTGGGAGTACGACGCCGAGCGCATCGCCGGTGTCGTGCGGGCCCGCCGCGAGGAGCAGCAGGTGATGCGCGGGTACCTGGCGGGCGAGCGGTGCCTGATGCGCACGCTGCGCGAGGCCCTCGACGACGACGGGAGCGCCGGCAGCAGCCCGGACGAGGGCGCCGACGGGCGCGCCGGCGCGGACGGCCCCGCGGGCGCCGGCGTCGCCGACTGCGGGCGGTGCTCGGTGTGCACCGGGCGGCTGCCGGCGCCAGGCGCGTCCCCCGACCCCGAGCGCGTGGCCCAGGCGCTGGCCCACCTGCGCTCCCAGACCACGGTGCTCGAGCCGCGCAAGATGTGGCCGAGCGGGGCCAGCCGCCGCGGGCGGATCGCCGAGGGCCTGCGCGCCGAGCCCGGCCGGGCGCTGGCCATGGCCGAGGACCCGGCCTGGGGCGAGGTGGTCACCGCCGCGGTGCGCGGCGGGGGCCCCGTGCCGGAGGAGGTGCTCACCGGGCTGGTGCGCCACCTCTCCCGGTGGGGGTGGCCGGCCGGGCGGCCCGGGTGGGTCACCTGGGTGCCCTCGCGCCGCAACGACGCCCTGCTGGCCGACCTCGCGGAGCGGATCGGGGCCCTGGGCCGGATGCGGGTCGTCCCCGGTGCGCTGAGCGCCGCCCCGGTCGGGCCCCGCCAGGACGACGCGCCCACGGCGGTGGCCGCCGCCGAGGGCCCGCTGGGCCGGCTGGGCGCCGGGGAGGGGGTCCTGGACGAGCCGGTGCTGCTGCTCGACGACACCGCCCGCAGCGGGTGGACCCTCACGGTCGCTGCGGCGGTCCTGCGCGACGCGGGTGCCGGGCCGGTGTACCCGCTGGTCCTGCACAAGCGGGTCTGAGGCTGCTGCACCAGCGGGCCAGAGGCTGCTGCACCAGCGGGTCCGAGGCGCCCGGCGGGCACGAGCGCGGGCCCGGCGCCAGGATGGCGCCATGGCAGCGATGGAGCACCGCCTCCTCGGCTCGAGCGGCTGCGCCGTCTCGACCCTGGCGCTCGGCACGATGACCTTCGGCGCGGAGACCGACGAGGCGGGCTCGCACGCCCAGCTCGACGCCTTCGTCGAGGCCGGCGGCGACCTGGTCGACACCGCCGACGTGTACTCGGCCGGGGTCTCCGAGGAGATCATCGGCCGCTGGCTCGCCTCCCGGCCGGCCGACGTCACCGACCGGGTGGTCCTGGCCACCAAGGGCCGGTTCCCCACCGGCGACGGCCCCAACGACGTCGGCCTCTCCCGCCGCCACCTCCAGCGCGCGCTCGAGGGCTCGCTGCGCCGGCTCGGGGTCGAGACCGTCGACCTGTACCAGGTGCACGCCTTCGACCCGCTGACCCCGCTCGAGGAGACCCTGCGGACCCTCGACGACATGGTCCGCGCCGGGAAGGTGCGCTACGTCGGCCTGAGCAACTACACGGGCTGGCAGGTGCAGAAGGTCGTGGCCACCGCCCGGGCCCTGGGCCTGGCCGTGCCCGTGACCCTGCAGCCGCAGTACTCCCTGCTGGTGCGGGAGCTGGAGTGGGAGGTCGTGCCCTCGTGCCTGGACGCCGGGCTGGGCCTGCTGCCCTGGAGCCCGCTCGGCGGCGGCTGGCTGACCGGCAAGTACACCCGCGACGAGCGCCCCACCGGGGCCACCCGGCTCGGCGAGGACCCCGACCGCGGGGTCGAGGCGTACGACGTGCGCTCGCGCCAGCAGCGCACCTGGGACGTCATCGAGGCCGTGCAGGGCGTCGCGAGCGCGCGCGGGGCGTCGATGGCCCAGGTCGCGCTGTCGTGGCTGGCCGACCGCCCCGGCGTCACCTCGGTGATCCTCGGCGCGCGCACCACCGAGCAGCTCGCCGACGACCTCGGCGCGGCCGGGCTGCACCTGGACCCGGAGGAGACCGCGGCGCTGGACGCCGCCAGCGACCCCGTGCCCGCGGACTACCCCTACGGCGGCCCGGGCCGCGCGCAGCGGGCGCGCCCGATCACCGGCGGGCTCGGCTGAGGCGGGCGGGACCTAGGCTGCCGCACCCGGCCCCTCCGGCCGGAGCGCCGGGCTCAGCCCACCCGCACCGGGGCGGCGTCGACGACCTCGACCACCTCGCCGCGCCGCAGCTGGCGGCCGCGGCGGGTCTCCACCTCGCCGCCGACCAGCACCTGGCCCTGCGCCAGCAGGGGCTTGACGTCCGACCCGGCGTCGACGAGCCCGGCCAGCTTGAGGAACTGGCCCAGGCGGATCACCTCACCGCTGATGCTCACCACGCGCACCACGGCATCATCGCGGCGAGGGGTGTCGGTCACCCGGGGTGGGGTACCTGCTGGGCATGACCGCCGAGCTGGCCATGCAGGCCTCGTCCACCCCGACGCTGCACCCCGACGGCGCGAGCCCCGACCTCAGCGTCAGCGCCGCGCCGGACGCCCCGGCCCTCGACGGCGCGGCGCTGGCCCGCCTGGACCGGTGGTGGCGCGCCGCGAACTACCTCTCGGTCGGCCAGATCTACCTCATGGGCGACCCCCTGCTGCGCGAGCCGCTGACCCCGGAGGCCATCAAGCCCCGGCTGCTCGGCCACTGGGGCACCACCCCCGGGCTGAACCTGGTGTGGGCGCACGCCAACCGCTGCATCCGCGAGCGCGACCTCGACGCCCTCTACGTGGCCGGCCCCGGCCACGGCGGCCCCGCGGTGGTCGCCAACGCCTGGCTCGAGGGCACCTGGAGCCAGGTCTACCCCGACGTCACCCGCGACGAGGCCGGGATGACGCGGCTGTTCCGGCAGTTCTCCTTCCCGGGCGGCATCCCCAGCCACGCCGCGGCCGACGTGCCCGGCTCGCTGCACGAGGGCGGGGAGCTCGGCTACGCCCTGATGCACGCCGTCGGTGCGGTCTTCGACGACCCGGCGCTGACCGTCTTCTGCGTGATCGGCGACGGCGAGGCCGAGACGGGCCCGCTGGCGGCGTCGTGGCAGTCGACGAAGTTCCTCGACGCCGCCCGGGACGGCGCGGTGCTGCCGATCCTGCACCTGAACGGCTTCAAGATCGCCAACCCGACGGTGCTGGCCCGGATGGGCGAGGACGAGCTGGACGCGCTGATGCGCGGCAACGGCTGGGACCCGGTCGTCGTCGCCGGCCCGATGGAGGGCGAGGACGCCGCCGCCGTCCACCAGCGCCTGGCCGCCGCGATGGACGCGTGCCTCGACGCGATCGCCGCGATCCAGGCCGCGGCCCGCGAGCACGCGGCGGCCCACGACGGCGACCCGGGCGAGCGGCCCCGGTGGCCGATGATCGTGCTGCGCACCCCCAAGGGCTGGACCGGCCCGGGCCTGGTGGACGGCAGGCAGGTGGAGGGCACCTGGCGCTCGCACCAGGTGCCCCTGGCCGGGGTGCGCGGCGACGACGGCCACCGCCGCCAGCTCGAGGAGTGGCTGCGCTCGTACCGCCCGGAGGAGCTGTTCGACGAGCTGGGGCAGCCGACGCCGGAGCTGCTGGAGAACGCCACGGAGGGTGCGCGGCGGATGAGCGCGAACCCCAAGACCAACGGCGGCACCGTGATGCGCCCGCTGCGGCTGCCCGACTGGACCGGCTACGGGGTGCAGGTGCCCTCCCCCGGCACGCGGCTGCACAGCGCCACCGGCGTGCTCGGCGAGTGGCTGCGCGACGTCGCGGCCGCCAACGAGCACACCTTCCGCCTGTTCGGGCCCGACGAGGTGGCCAGCAACCGGCTGCAGGCGGTGCTGGAGGTCACCGGCCGCTCCTTCGCCGACGGCCCCGGGCCGCAGGACGAGCACGTCGCGCGGAACGGGCGGGTGGTGGAGGTGCTCTCCGAGCACCTGTGCCAGGGGTGGCTGGAGGGCTACCTGCTCACCGGCCGGCACGGGCTGCTGACCAGCTACGAGGCGTTCATCCACATCGTCGACTCGATGGTCAACCAGCACGCGAAGTGGCTGAAGGTGACCCGGCTGCTGGACTGGCGCGAGCCGCTGGCGTCGCTGAACTACCTGCTGACCTCGCACGTGTGGCGCCAGGACCACAACGGCTCCTCGCACCAGGACCCCGGCTTCCTCGACCACGTGGTGAACAAGCGGGCCGAGATCGTGCGGGTGTACCTGCCGCCGGACGCCAACACGCTGCTCTCGACGATGGACCACTGCCTGCGCTCGAAGCACTACATCAACGTGGTCGTCGCCGGGAAGCAGCCGCAGCACGACTACCTGACCGTCGACGAGGCGATCGCCCACTGCACCCGGGGGGTGGGGCGGTGGGCGTGGGCGAGCACCGACGACGCCGTCGAGCCCGACGTCGTCATCGCCTGCGCCGGGGAGGTGCCGACGCTCGAGGCGCTGGCCGCCACCGACCTGCTGCGCCGGCACCTGCCGGACCTGAAGGTGCGGTTCGTCAACGTCGTCGACCTCATGCGCCTGCAGGCCGAGAGCGAGCACCCGCACGGGATGTCCGACACCGACTTCGACGCCCTGTTCACCCGCGACCGGCCCGTGGTCTTCGCCTTCCACGGCTACCCCACGCTGGTCCACCGGCTGACCTACCGGCGCACCAACCACGCCAACATCCACGTGCGCGGCTTCAAGGACGAGGGCACCACGACCACGCCGTTCGACATGGTCATGCTCAACGACCTCGACCGGTACCGGCTGGTGATGGACGTGATCGACCGGGTGCCCGGCATGGCGGTGCGCCACGCCGGGCTCCGGCAGGCGATGGACGACGCCCGCCTCGAGGCCCGGCGGCACGCCTACACCCACGGGGAGGACCCGGACGAGATCAGCGGCTGGGTCTGGCCGCACGGCTCCTGAGGGGCCGGGCGGTCACCGCGCCGCCCCTCACCGGACGGCTGCGGCGTCGCCGGTCGGCGTGCGGCCGGCGGCGCGCAGCACCCAGCGCGGCAGGATGCTCAGCGCGGAGGCCCCACCGCCCTGGCGGCGGGCCTCCCTGGCCCGGGTGCGCAGGAACAGCATCGGCAGCTGGATGTAGCCCGACAGCACGGCGAACCCGAGCATCGCCCAGGTGTGCTCGATGCCGAAGCGCAGGGTCACCAGGGCCATGCCCGTCCACACGGTGGTCTGGGTCAGGAGCACCGTGGCCCGCATCAGCCGCGTGATGGTCACGGCCAGCGGCGTGGTGCGGGTGTTGGCGCTGCCGGTGGCCACCCACTCCTTGGTGCGCCCGGTGATCACGTGGGCGATGGCGACGGCGTGGGCGAAGGAGTACAGCTGCTGCACCCGCAGCACGTCCATCCGCCAGTGCCCGCGCATCATCGTGGGGAGGATGAAGTACCAGAGCATCACCGCGCCGAGCAGCCAGGCGGTGTTGCCGGGCCGGATGTACTGCGGGTAGGCGTAGAGCATCACCAGGCCCGGCAGGGGGGCGGCGAAGATGTTGACCGCGGTGGAGATGTAGTAGAGGAACCCCGACCAGAAGCACAGCCGCTGGCGCCAGGTGAAGATCGGGTTCCTGTGGAAGCTGGGGTCGGCCAGCAGCGACATCGACCCGGTGCACCAGCGGTACTGCTGGTTGAGGAAGCCGAGCAGCGTGTCGGGGCACAGCCCCTTGGAGACCACCACCGGCACGTAGCGCAGCTGGTAGCCGGCCTTCATCAGCTTGACGCCGGTGTGCACGTCCTCGCTGTGGCCGATCTGGGCGAAGCCGCCGGCCTCCTCCAGCGCCGAGCGGCGGTAGATCGCGCAGGTGCCCACGCAGATCGCGGCCCGGCTGGCGTCCCGCGACGGCTGGATCCACCGGTAGAACAGCTCCTGGGTGGCGCCGGCGCACCGCTGGAGCCACTTCATCCCGCGGCGCGCGTCGAAGTACTGGGGCGACTGGACGATGCCGGTGGTCGGGTCGAGGAAGTACGGCACGAGCTCGTGCAGGTAGTCGCGCCGGGGCACGAAGTCGGCGTCGAAGATGGCGATGAGGTCGCCGTCGCTCTGGTCGTAGCCGAACTTGAGGTTGCCCGCCTTCTTCAGGTGCCCCCGGTTGCTCCGCACCCGGTACTCGAAGCCCCGCTCGGCCGCGAGCGCCGCCACCTCGGGGCGGTCGGCGTCGTCGAGGACCCACGCCACCACCCGGCCGGGCCAGTCCAGGCGGGAGACGTGGCGGTAGGTGTTGGCGAGCACGTCCAGCGGCTCCCCGGCGGTCGGCAGGAAGACGTCGACGCTGGGGTGCACCGGCGGGTCGTAGGAGAGCACCCGCATCCGGTGGTCGCCGAGCGAGGTGCGCCGTCGCCGGGTGCTGGAGGCCAGCGACACCAGCGCGGTCAGCACGTACAGGGCGGCGGGGGCGAGGAAGAACCACAGCACCGGCTCGGAGAGGGCGAACCGGGCGATGCTGAAGACGACCAGGCTCAGCGCCCCGGCCTGGGCGAACAGCAGCCAGCGGTGCTGGGGGCCGAGGTAGGAGGTCTTCTCCTCGTCGGTGGGCGGGCTGGGCAGGGCGGTCTCGGCGAGCACGGCGCGGCGCCCGCGCTGCGGCTCCACCCAGCCCGACGCGACCGAGCCGTGCGTGCCGCCGGGCCGGTGCGCCCCGGGGGCGGTCACGGGCG
>CADCUY010000519.1 GCA_902806005.1 uncultured Quadrisphaera sp.
CACCAGCCGGGCCAGGGCCACGCCGGCGAGCACCGCGGCGAGCACCAGCCCGGCGAGGCGGAACGAGACCAGCCAGCCCGCCAGCGCCGCCCCGCCGGCGCCGAGCACGACCGCCAGCACGGGCAGCAGGTCGTGGGGGCGCTGCTCGGTCACCCGGTGACCCTAGCCACACCGGGCTCCGCGGCGCCTGATCGCCTGGCGCGCGGCGCGCGGCCCCCGCATCGTGTCGGGGTGAGCGAGCAGCACCGGGAGCCGAGGGGCGGGCACCGCAGCGCCAGGACGACCGAGCGCGCCCTGCGCCGCCTGGCCCGCGAGCGCTTCGGCTGGTCGCGGCTGCGCGCCGGCCAGCTCGAGGCCGCCACCGCGCTGGTGGGCGGGCGCGACGCGCTCGTGGTGATGCCGACGGGCGGCGGCAAGTCGGCGGTCTACCAGCTGGCGGCGCTGGCCATCGACGGGCCGACGGTGGTCGTCTCGCCCCTGATCTCCCTGCAGCAGGACCAGGTGGCCGCGCTGACCCGCACCGGCACCGACGACGCCGTGGCGCTGAACAGCGCGCAGAAGCGCACCGAGACCGAGCAGGCGTGGCGGGCGCTGGAGGACGGCGGCGCGGAGTTCGTCTTCCTCGCACCCGAGCAGCTGGGCAACGCGGGCGTGCTGGAGCGGCTGCGCGAGCTGCGCCCGTCGCTGCTGGTGGTGGACGAGGCCCACTGCGTCTCGTCGTGGGGGCACGACTTCCGGCCCGAGTACCTGCGGATCGGCGAGGCGGCCGAGGCCCTGGGCCGCCCGGTGGTCGCGGCGCTGACCGCCACCGCCGCCCCGCCGGTGCGCGAGGAGGTGGTGTCCCGGCTGGGGCTGAGCGACCCGCTGGTCGTCGTCCAGGGCTTCGACCGCCCCAACCTGCGCCTGGAGGTGCGCCGCTGCCCCGACGAGGCCACCAAGCGCCGCGAGGTGCTCCTGCGCGTGGCGACCTCCGCGAAGCCCGGCCTGCTCTACGTGGCGACCCGCAAGGACGCCGAGGCCTACGCCGAGGAGCTGGCCGACCTGGGGCTGGCCGCCGCCGCGTACCACGCGGGGCTGCGGGCGGCCGAGCGCGAGCAGGTGCACGAGGCGTTCCTGGCCGGCGACCTCGACGTCGTCGCCGCGACGTCCGCGTTCGGGATGGGCATCGACAAGCCCGACGTGCGCTTCGTCGTCCACGCGTCGGTGACCGACTCCCTCGACAGCTACTGGCAGGAGGTGGGCCGTGCGGGGCGCGACGGCGAGCCGGCCCTGACCGCGATGTTCTACCGCGCCGAGGACCTGGCGCTCCAGCGCTTCCTCGGCACCTCGACCCCGGACGCCGACCTGCTCGAGCACGTCGCCGGCACGGTCCGCGCGCGCGGGCCGCTCCCCCGGGCGGAGGTGGCCGCCCAGGTGGGGGCCAGCGCCAGCAAGGTGGCCGCCGCGGTGCACCTGCTGCTCGACGCCGACGGGCTGGTGAGCACCGACGGCGGCCTGGTCTGGGGCGGCGGGGCCAGCGTGCCCGAGGCGGTGGCCGCCGCGGTGGAGGTGGCGCAGGCGCGCCAGCGGATGGACCGCTCGCGCCTGGAGATGCTCCGCGGCTACGCCGAGACCACCACCTGCCGGCGGCAGTTCCTGCTCGGCTACTTCGGCGAGCCCGCACCGACCGCCTGCGGGCGGTGCGACACGTGCTCGAGCCGACCCGTGGACGCCGCCGACCCGGCCGCCAGCCTGACCGACGCGGAGGCCGAGGCCGCGGCGGCCCGAGCGGCGGAGGACGCCGCGGACGACACGGGCGAGGGGACGGCGTGGCCGGTGAACACCCGCGTGGTGCACCGGGCGTGGGGCCCCGGCGTGGTCATGCGCCCCGAGGGCGACCGGATCACCGTGCTGTTCGAGCAGCAGGGGTACAAGACCCTGGGGCTCGCGGCGATCGAGGAGCACCGGCTGCTCGAGCGCGCCGGCTGACCGGCTGCGCGCCCCGGGCACCCGGGGGCCGGCGGGCCTCAGTGGGCGAAGTGCCGGGCCCCGGTCAGGTACAGCGTCGCCCCGGCGGCGCGGGCGGCGGCCACCACCTCGTCGTCGCGCACCGAGCCCCCGGGCTGCACCACGGCGCGCACCCCGGCGTCGAGCAGCACCTGGAGCCCGTCGGCGAAGGGGAAGAACGCGTCGGACGCCGCCACCGAGCCCCGGGCCCGGTCCTCGCCGGCCCGGGCCACGGCCAGGCGGCAGGAGTCGACGCGGTTGACCTGCCCCATCCCCACGCCCACCGCGGCGCCGTCGCGGGCGAGCAGGATCGCGTTGGAGCGCACCGCGCGCACCGCCCGCCAGGCGAAGGCGAGGTCGTCGAGGGTCGCGGCGTCGGCCGCCTCGCCCGCCACCAGGGTCCAGCGCGCGGGGTCGTCGCCCCCGGGCGCGCCCTCGGGGGCCGCGGCGTCGAGCACGTCGGCCTGCTGCAGCAGCAGGCCCCCGCTGACCTGGCGCCACTCCGCGCGCGGGCCGGCGGCGGGCGGCGGGCACACCAGGACGCGGACGTTCTTCTTGCGGGTGAGCACCTCGAGGGCGCCCGGCTCGTAGCCCGGCGCGACGACGACCTCGGTGAAGACCTCCGCGACCTGCTCGGCCATCGCCGCGCTCACCGGCCGGTTGGCCGCCACCACGCCGCCGAAGGCCGAGACGGGGTCGCACGCCAGCGCGGCGGCGTGCGCGGCGGCGACGTCGGCGCCCACCGCGATGCCGCAGGGGTTGGCGTGCTTGACGATCGCCACCGCCGGGCCCGGGTGGTCGAAGGCGGCGCGGCGGGCGGCGTCCGCGTCGACGTGGTTGTTGTAGGACATCTCCTTGCCGTGCAGCTGCTCCGCGGTGGCCAGGCCGGGGGCGGCGCCGCGCGCGACGTACAGGGCGGCCGCCTGGTGGGGGTTCTCGCCGTAGCGCAGCGCCGCGCGCCGCGTCCAGGTGGCCCCGAGGAAGTCGGGCAGGCCGGTCCCCCCGGCGGCGGCGTCCTCGGCGGGCGCGACGGCGCTGGCGAACCACGACGCGACCGCGACGTCGTACGCGGCGGTCAGCGCGAAGGCGCGGGCGGCCCACCGGCGCCGCTGCGCCAGGGTGGTGCCGCCCTCGCCGAGCGCCGCGAGGAGGTCGTCGTAGTCGGCGGGGTCGGTGACGACCGCGACGCTGGCCGCGTTCTTGGCGGCGCCGCGCACCATCGCGGGCCCGCCGACGTCCACCTGCTCGATGCACTGCTCGACCCCCGCGCCGGAGGCCACGGTGGCCTCGAACGGGTAGAGGTTGCACACCAGCAGCTCGAACGCCTCGACGCCCAGCTCGCCCAGCTGGCGCCGGTGCTCGGGGTCGCGGCTGTCGGCGAGCAGGCCGGCGTGCACCCCGGGGTGCAGGGTCTTCACCCGCCCGCCCAGCGACTCGGGGAACCCGGTCACCTCCTCCACCGGCGTCACCGGCACGCCGGCGGCGGTGATCGCGGCGGCGGTCGACCCGGTGGAGACGATGGCGACGCCCGCGGCGTGCAGCCCCTGCGCCAGCGCCTCCAGGCCGGTCTTGTCGGAGACGCTGACCAGCGCGCGGGCGGCGGGGCGCCGCTCGCGGGGCGCGCTCGGGGCGGGGTGGGAGGCGGGTGCGGTCACGCGAGGACGACCTTCCTGCCGTGCAGCGACCAGCCGCCGACGGCCGTGCGGGAGACGACGTCGACGAGCAGGGCCCGCTCGGCGACCTTGATGCGCTCGTGCAGGGCGGCCTCGTCGTCACCGTCGAGGACCTCGACGGCGCGCTGGGCCACCACCGGGCCGGTGTCGATGCCCGCGTCGACGAGGATCACCGTGCACCCCGTGACCTTCACCCCGTGCGCCAGGGCGTCGCGGACGGCGCCGGCGCCGGGGAAGGCGGGCAGCAGCGAGGGGTGGCTGTTGAGGATGCGCCCGCCGAAGCGCTCGAGGACGGCGGGCCCGACCAGCCGCATGAAGCCGGCGAGCACCACCAGGTCGGGCTCGTGGGCGGCCAGCGCGGCGGCCAGCGCCGCGTCCCACCCCGCGCGGTCGGGGTGCTCCCCCGGGGCCACGACGAAGGTCGGGACGCCGTGGCGCCGCGCCCGCTCCAGGCCGGCGGCCGCGGGCCGGTCGGAGCCCACCGCCGCTACGGTGAAGGGCGGGGGCGCG
>CADCUY010000520.1 GCA_902806005.1 uncultured Quadrisphaera sp.
GCGGCCCGGCCTACCTGGTCCTGGCCACCGCGTCCTGGGTCGGCATGTACCTCTCCGGCGTCCACCCGACGCTCCTGGGCGTCGTCATCGCGCTGGTCACCCCGGCCTACACCGCCCGGCGCGAGGAGGTCGAGGACGCGGCCCGGCAGACCCGGGCCTACCTGCAGTCGCCGAACCCCGCGTACGCCCGCGCCGCCCGGCTGTCCATCGAGCGCTCCGTGCCCGTCGGCGAGCGGCTCCACCAGCGGTGGCAGCCGTGGACGACCTTCGTCATCGTGCCGCTGTTCGCCCTGGCCAACGCGGGGGTGCCGCTCACCGGGGAGAGCCTCCGGGCCGCGGCGACGTCGCCGGTCACGATCGGCGTCGTCGCCGGCCTCGTCGTGGGCAAACTGCTCGGGATCCTGGCCGGCACCGCGTTGGCGATGGCGCTGCGACTCGGCGACCTGGCGCCCGGGATCACGCAGCTCCAGCTCGCCGGTGGCGCCGTCCTGTCCGGGATCGGCTTCACCATCTCGCTGTTCATCGTCGACCTCGCCTTCGACGAGGACGAGGCGGCGGCGGACCAGGCGCGCGTCGGCGTCCTGGTGGCCTCGGTGCTCGCCACGGCGCTCGGCTGGGGGCTGCTGCGCCTGGCCGCCCGCCGTCCCGCGGGCACCCGCGAGCGTCCCGAGACGCTCTCCCCACCCGTCGACCCCGACCGCGACCACATCCGGGGTCCGGTCGACGCGCCGCTGACGCTGGTCGAGTACGGGGACTTCGAGTGCCCCTTCTGCGCCCGTGCCACCGGCTCGGTCGAGGAGCTCCGGGACCGGTTCGGCGACCGGCTGCGCTACGTCTTCCGGCACACCCCGCTGGTCGACGTCCACCCCCGTTCGCAGCTCGCCGCCGAGGCGGCGGAGGCGGCCGGGGCGCAAGGGCGGTACTGGGAGATGTACGACCGGCTGTTCGCCTCCCAGAACCGGCTGGACACCACCGACCTGCTCGACCACGCCCAGGCGATCGGGCTGGACGTGGAGCGGTTCGCCCGCGACCTCGGCACCGGCCGGTACGCCCGCCACGTGGAGCACGACGTGGAGTCCGCCGAGGCCAGCGGCGTCACCGGCACACCCACGTTCTTCGTCGGGGGGCGCCGGCACACCGGACCCTTCGACGCGGCCAGCCTGGCAGCGGCGCTGCTCGCCGCGGCCGGGGACCAGGGGATCGACTCGGACGACGGGGAGGAGCGGCGCGATCCGGCGGCGTTGCCCGCGCCGCCGGCCGAGCTCCCCGAGCTGTCGCCCGACCTGCCGGAGACGCCCGACCGCGGCGGCGACCACCCGCGGCTGACCGACGCGCAGCTGGCCCTGCTCGAGCGCCACGGCAGCCGGCGGCCGGTGGCCCGCGGCGACGTCCTGTACCGGCCCGGCGACCCCGGCTACGCGTTCCACGTCGTCCTCTCCGGCGCCGTCGCGGTGGTCGGGCCCGCCCGCGGCGACGACGAGAGGGTGGTGCGGGTGCACGGGGCGCGGCGGTTCCTCGGCGAGCTCGACCTCTTCGACGACCAGCCGGTCGTGCGCACCGCCGTGGTGGTCCGGGGAGGGGAGGTGCTGCGGCTGTCGCTGGACGAGCTGCGCGCGGCCTTCGCCGCGGAGCCCGCGCTCAAGGAGCTCGTGGTGCGCGCCTACCTCGTGCGCCGGGCGATGCGCTACGAGCTCAGCGCCGACCTGCGCGTGCTCGGGCACCCCGGCTCGGCCGATGTCCGCCGGCTGCGCGAGTACGCGGCCGCCCGCGGCCTGACGACCGAGGTCGTGGAGTTCGAGGCCGGCGGGGACGGCGACAGGGTGCTCGCCGAGCTCGGGGCCTCGGAGGAGGACCTGCCCGTGGTGGTCTCCCGCGCGGGGCGGGTGCTGCACGACCCCGACGCCGCCGCGCTCGACCTCCTGCTGCCGCCGCGGGGCTGAGGGGCGCGGCCGGGTCAGGCGCGCGTCAGGAGCTCCAGCACGCTGCTCGGCAGCTCCCGGTCGGCGTGGACCAGCCGCACCGCACCCGGCCCGGGGTTCCCGGCGTCCGGACCCCGCCACCGCAGCTGCAGCCCGGCGCCCTCGACCGTCCGGCGCGACGGGACGTTCGTCTCCAGCAGGCGGGCGGTCACCGGCAGGTCCGGGCGCACCAGCCGCGCGGCGGCGACGGCGGCCGCCGCCAGCTCCCGGGCGCAGCCGCGGCCCCAGTGGCGCGGCGCCAGGCGGAACCCGAGGTTCCACCAGGAGCCCTGCACGATCGAGCAGCCGCCGATCCCGACCACGCCGGCGTCATCGTCGTCGGGATCTCGGAGCGTCGCCACCCACGTGCCCATCCCGTCGCGCTGCCACGCCGCGGACCAGGCGTCGATCATCCGGGCGGTCTGGGCCTCGTCGGTGTGGCGCGTCAGCAGCGGGTCGCGCGCCAGCACCCGGGGGTCCGCGTACAGGGCGAAGACCCCGGCCCGGTCGGCGGGCTCGGGCGGTCGCAGCACCAGCCGGGGCGTCGAGGTGCGGCTCACGGGCGACGCGGGCGTCATGGTCCGTCGATCCTGCCCCACCGGCGCTCCGGTGCCGGCCGGAGCCACCCGGTGCGCGCGACGTCACGTGGTCGTCACGGGGTTTCGGGCGTGTGACCGCTGGCCCGAGCGTCGTCCGCGTGCCTGGCCCTCCACACGACCGGGCCGGCGCCACATGCTCGGGGCGTGCCCGCACCGACCGACGCCACCGGCCGCGAGACCTACGAGCTCGACCGCGCCCACGTCTTCCACTCCTGGAGCGCCCAGGCCTCGCTCGACCCGATGGTCGTGGCCCGGGCCCAGGGCTCGTGGCTGTGGGACGCCGACGGCGCCCGCTACCTCGACTTCTCCTCGCAGCTGGTCTACACGAACGTGGGCCACCAGCACCCCCGCGTGGTCGCCGCGGTCCAGGCCCAGGCCGAGGAGCTGTGCACGATCGCCCCCGCCCATGCGGTGGCCCCCCGCTCGCACGCCGCGAGGATGATCGCCGAGCGCGCACCGGCCGGCCTCGACAAGGTCTTCTTCACCGGTGGCGGCGCGGACGCCGTCGAGCACGCGGTGCGGATGGCCCGCCTGCACACCGGCCGCCACAAGGTCCTCGCGCAGTTCCGCGGCTACCACGGCGGCACCGAGACGGCCCTGAACCTCACCGGCGACCCGCGCCGGTGGGCCGTCGACCGCGGGGCCTCCGGGGTCGTCCGCTTCTTCGGCCCCTTCCTGTACCGCAGCGAGTTCTCCGCGACCAGCGAGGAGCAGGAGTGCGAGCGGGCCCTGGCCCACCTCGAGCAGCTGGTCCGCTTCGAGGGTCCGGAGTCGTTCGCCGCCCTGGTGCTCGAGACGGTGCCCGGCACCGCAGGGGTGATCGTGCCGCCGGCGGGCTACCTGCCCGGGGTCCGCAGGATCTGCGACCGGTACGGCATCGTCCTGGTGCTCGACGAGGTGATGGTCGGCTTCGGTCGGACCGGCCGCTGGTTCGCCCTCGAGCACTTCGACGTCGTCCCCGACCTGATCACCTTCGCCAAGGGCGTGAACTCCGGCTACGTGCCCCTCGGTGGCGTCGTCGTCTCCGACGCCGTCGCCTCCACCTTCGACCACCGGCCCTACCCGGGCGGGCTGACCTACTCCGGCCACCCGCTGGCCTGCGCCGCGGCGGTCGCGACGATCGACGCGATGGCCGACGAGGGGCTGGTCGAGAACGCCGCCCACCTGGGGGAGGCGGTGCTCGGGCCGGGCCTGGCCGAGCTGGCCGACCGCCACCCCAGCGTCGGGGAGGTCCGCGGCCTCGGGGCGCTGTGGGCGCTGGACCTGGTGCGCGACCGGGGCACCCGCGAGCCCCTGAGCCCCTACGGCACGGCCGGGCCCGCGGTCACGGCCACCGTGGCCGCCGCGAGGGCGAACGGGCTCCTGGTCTTCACCAACATGCACCGCATCCACCTCGCGCCGCCCCTGAGCACCACGGCGGCCGAGGCGAAGGAGGGGCTCGCCCTGCTCGACGCGGCCCTGGACGTCGCGGACGCCGCCACGACGCAGGGGGCCCGACGGTGAGCCCGACGGCGGACACCGCCGTGGTGGCGCCGCCGGGCACGGCGCGCCCGGGGCCGGCCCCGGGCCGGGC
>CADCUY010000521.1 GCA_902806005.1 uncultured Quadrisphaera sp.
AGCGGCGGCGGGCGGGCTGGGCGCGCTGGCGACCGGCTGCTCACCGCCCCAGGCCCCGCCGGCCGCGGGCCCGCCCCCGAGCTCCGGCAGCGCCGCCGACGAGGTCACCGGCCCCTTCGACTGGCGCCGGGCCGAGGGCACCACGATCGCGGTGCTGCTCACCGAGCACCCCTCCACCCGCGTGCTGCAGGAGGAGCTGAGCGCCTTCACCGCGCTCACCGGCGTCCGGGTGCGCACCACCGTGCTGCCCGAGACCACGTACTTCGACCGGGTCACGACCGAGCTGGTCTCCGGCCTGCCGCACGTCGACGTCTTCATGACCGGGGCCTGCACCGCCTGGCAGTACGCGCCGCCGGGCTGGGTCGAGGACCTCGACCCGTGGGTGGCCAACCCGTCCGCCACCTCCGCCGAGCACGACGACGACGACGTCCTGCCCGTGCTCCAGGGCGCGCTGCGCTGGGACCTCGTCTTCGGCCACCCGGTGGGCACGGGCGGGCGGTGGGCCCTCCCCTGGGACTGGGACCCCACCGTGCTCGCCTACCGGGCCGACGTCCTGGAGCGCCTGGGCCTGCGCCCGCCGCAGACCCTCGCCGAGCTGGACGAGGTCGCCCGCGCCGCCGGCCGGCACATGGCGGGCGCGGTGGACGGCGGCTACGGCATCGCCGTGCGCGGAACCAGCTCGTGGTCGACGGTGGACGCCGGGTTCATGACCCAGTTCGCCCGCGAGGGCGGGCGCGACTACCGCCTCGAGGGCGGCGGCCTCGCGCCCGCGGTGGCCGACGCGGCGTCGCAGGAGTTCCACGGGCGCTGGATCGACATGGTGCGCGCGGCGGGACCGCCGCGGTGGACCGACCAGACCTCGCAGGGCTGCGCCTCGCACCTGCTCACCGGGCGCGCCGCCCTCTCCTACGACACGTGCTCGACGGCGCTCGCCGGGGCCGGGCGCGCCGCGGGCCGGCTGGCGTGGAGCCCGGGGCCGAGAGGCCCGGGCGGCGACCTCACCTCGAACCTGGCGGTGCGGTCGCTGGCGATGTCCAGCCGCAGCCAGCGCAAGGTCGCCGCGTGGCTGTTCCTGCAGTGGGCGACCGGCGCCGAGCACGCCCGGCGGGCGGTGGCCCGCGGCTGCACCGGGCCGGTGCGCCGCTCGGTGCTGGGGAGCAGCGCCTACCGCGACGCGGCAGCGGTGAACCCCGGCTACCTCGAGACCGTCGACGCCCTGCGCGAGAGCGCGCGGGTCGTCTTCACCCCGCAGCCCTCGTTCTTCGACACGACCTCCGCCTGGGCGCAGGCCCTGCAGCGGATGCACGCCGGCACCGACCCCGCCGAGGCGCTCCGGGAGCTCGCCGACCGGATGCGCCGCCGGGCCTGAGCCACCAGGGTGGCCCGGTGACCGAGCCCGCGCCCCCCGGCCCCACCCGCTTCGCCGTCTGGGCTCCCGCCGCCGGGCGCGTGGACCTGCACGTCCACCGCGAGGAGGGCGTCGACGCGGTGCCGATGACCCGCGGCGAGCAGGGCTGGTGGCGCGCGGAGGTCGCCGGCGCCGGCCACGGCACCGACCACGCCTACGCCGTCGACGGGGGCCCGCCCCGCCCCGACCCGCGCAGCGCCTGGCAGCCGCACGGCGTCGACGGCCCGAGCCGGGTCTTCGACGCCTCCCGCCACGTCTGGGGCGACGGCGACTGGGCCGGCCGCGACGCCCGCGGGGCGGTGCTCTACGAGCTGCACCTGGGCACCTTCACCCCCGAGGGCACCCTGGACGCCGCCGCGGAGCGGCTCGGCCACCTGGTCGACCTCGGGGTCGACGTCGTCGAGCTGATGCCGGTGGCCGCCTTCCCCGGCCGGTGGGGCTGGGGCTACGACGGGGTCGACCTCTACGCCGTCCACGAGGCCTACGGCGGCCCGGCGGCGCTGCAGCGCTTCGTCGACGCGGCGCACCAGCGGGGGCTCGCCGTCGCCCTCGACGTGGTCTACAACCACCTCGGGCCCGCGGGCAACCACCTCGCCACCTTCGGGCCGTACTTCACCGACGCCCACCACACGCCGTGGGGGCAGGCGGTGAACCTCGACGACACCGGCTCCGAGCAGGTGCGGCGCTTCGTCGTCGACAACGCGCTGCGCTGGTTCGCCGACTTCCACGTCGACGCGCTGCGCCTGGACGCCGTGCACGCCCTGGTCGACGACTCCCCCGAGCACCTGCTGGCGCAGCTCGCGCGCGAGACGGCGGAGCTGTCGGCGCGCCTGGGCCGCCCGCTGACGCTGGTCGCGGAGTCCGACCTCAACGACCCGGCGATGGTCACCCCGCTCGGCCGCGCCCCCGGGGCGCGCGGGATGCAGGCGCAGTGGGCCGACGACGTCCACCACGCCCTGCGCGCGATGCTCACCGGAGAGCGGCAGGGCTACTACGCCGACTTCGGCTCGCCGGCCGACCTCGCCCGGGCGCTGACGTCGGTCTTCGTGCACGCCGGGACCCTCTCGCCCTTCCGCGGCCGCGTGTGGGGCGCACCGGTCGACACCACGGGCGCCTCCGGCTACGACGGGCACGCCTTCGTGGCCTACACCACCACCCACGACCAGACGGGCAACCGCGCCACCGGCGACCGGATGAGCGCGGTGCTGGACGACGCGCAGCTGGCCGCCGCGCAGGCGGTGGTGATGACGTCGGCGCTGACCCCGATGCTCTTCATGGGCGAGGAGTGGGGGGCGCGGACCCCGTGGCGGTACTTCACCGACCACGAGCCCGAGCTGGGGCGCCTGGTCAGCGAGGGCCGGGCGCGCGAGTTCGCCGAGCACGGGTGGTCGGCCGGGTCCGCTCCTGGCGCCGTGCCCGACCCCCAGGACCCGGCCACCCGCGACGCCTCGGTGCTGGACTGGTCGGAGCCCGGCACCGAGCGCGGCGCGCGGCTGCTGGCGTGGACGCGGGAGCTGGTGGCGCTGCGCCGCGTCGAGCCCGACCTGGCCTCGGGCGACCTGGCCGGGGTGCGGGTGCTCCTGCCCGAGGAGGGCGCCGAGCCCGCTGCGTGGCTCGTGGTGGCGCGCGGCGCGGTGCGCCTGGTGGTGAACCTGGCCGGCGCCGAGCAGCGGGTGCCGGTCGAGGGCGCGGGCCCGGCGTCCGAGGTGCTGGCCGCCTGGGACGGCGCCCGCGTCGAGGACGGCGCCGTCACGCTGCCGGCGCACGCCCCCGCCGTGCTCCGCGTCGCCCGGTCGACCCCCCGGTGACCGTCCCACCCCGACGATCTTGGGCTTCGGACCACGGATCGGCCTGTGGGACGGGACGAAGTCCAAGATCACCGAGAGGTGGGGGGTCAGGGGTCAGGCGGCTCCGGCGCGGGCCAGCGCGGTGAGCCGCGAGACGGCGCGGTAGTACTTCTTCCGGTAGCCGCCGGCGAGCAGCTCGGGGGTGAACAGCCGGTCCAGCGGCGCCCCGCTGGTGGCCAGCGGCAGGTCGCGGTCGTACATCCGGTCGGCGAGCACCACCACGCGCAGCGCCACGCTCTGGTCGGCCAGCGGGGCGACCCCGCGCCAGTGCACCGCGCGGACCCCGTCGAGCAGCGCGCCGTACCGGCTGGGGTGCAGCGTGGCCAGGTGCTGCGTGAGGGCCCCGAAGTCGTCGAGCACCGCGCCCTGCCGGCCGGCGGCGCGCGCGGCCAGCTCGTCGTCGCCCAGCGGGGCGGGAGGGGCGGGGAGGCCGCGGTGCCGGTAGTCCTCGCCGTCGACGCGCACCACCTCGAACCGGCCGGCGACCGCCTGGATCTCGCGCAGGAAGTCCTCGGCCGCGAACCGGCCCTCGCCGAGCGCGTCGGGCAGGGTGTTCGACGTCGCCGCGAGCGCCACGCCGGCGTCGGAGAGCTCGCGCAGCAGGCGGGCCACGAGCACGGTGTCGCCGGGGTCGTCGAGCTCGAACTCGTCGATGCACACGAGGGCGTTGGCGCGCAGCGCGTCGACGGCCTGCCGGAAGCCCAGCGCCCCGGCGAGGTTGGTGTACTCGACGAAGGTGCCGAACGCCGTCCGGCCCCCGCCGGCGGTGACCGCCGAGGCCAGCGCGGCCAGCAGGTGGGTCTTGCCCACCCCGAACCCGCCGTCGAGGTAGGCGCCCAGCGGCCGCGCGGGCTCGGCGGCGCGCCGCCCCCC
>CADCUY010000522.1 GCA_902806005.1 uncultured Quadrisphaera sp.
GCTCGCCACCGCCAGCAGCGCCAGCACCGTGGTCAGCGCCGCCGTCGGGGCGCCGAGGCCGACCAGCAGGGTGCCGAGCAGCGCGGCGACCAGCCGGTCGGCCCGCTCGGCCAGCCCGACGTCGGCCCGCAGCCCCAGCCCCTCGGCCCGCGCCCGGGCGTAGGAGACCAGCGCGCCCAGGACCAGGCAGGCCAGGGCCAGCAGGGCCGTCGGCCGGTGGTCGCCCGCACCGGAGTAGTAGACGACCAGGCCGCCGAACAGGGCCGCGTCGGCCACCCGGTCGAGGGTGGAGTCGAGGAACGCCCCCCACGGCCCGGACCGGGAGGTCATCCTGGCCATGATCCCGTCGAGGGTGTCGGCGAGCGCCAGCACGGCGATCACCAGCGTGCCGGCCAGCAGGTGCCCGGAGGGGAAGAGCAGGAGCGACGCGGCCACCACGCCCGCGGTGCCCGCGACGGTCACCGCGTCGGGCGAGACGCCGGCGCGCGCGAGCAGGCGGGCCGGTGGCGTGAGCAGCCACAGCATCGCGGCGCGGGTCAGTCCGTTGAGCATGGCGCGTCGAGCGTAGCGAGTGCGGGGGCGCCGCCCCCTCGCGCCGGGCGTCCGCGGGCCGGTGCCCTCAGCCCGCGCGGCCGGGCTCCCCCGACGCCGCCCAGGCGGCGGCCAGCCGGGCCCGGGTGTCGCCGAGCAGCTCCGGCAGCGCCTTGGTGCGCCCGACCACCGGCAGGAAGTTCGCGTCGCCGCTCCACCGGGGCACCACGTGCTGGTGCAGGTGCGCGGCGATGCCCGCCCCCGCGACGTCGCCCTGGTTGACGCCCAGGTTGAACCCGTGGGGGGCGGCCGAGGCGGTGAGCACCCGGATCGCCGCCTGGGTCATCACGGCCACCTCCACGGTCTCCTCCGGCGTCAGGTCGACGTAGGCGGAGACGTGGCGGTAGGGGCAGACCATCAGGTGCCCGGGGTTGTACGGGTAGAGGTTGAGCACCACGTAGGCCAGCCGCCCGCGCGCGACGACCAGCCCCTCGGCGTCGCCCAGGCCCGGCACCCGGCAGAACGGGCACTGCTCCCCCGCCCCGGCGTCGGCCGGCTTGCCGGCGCCCGCGATGTAGACCAGGCGGTGCGGGGTCCACAGCCGCTCGAAGGCGTCAGGGTCGCCGGCCAGCGCCGCCGGGTCCTCCCCGGCGCCGGGGTCGAGGGCGGGACCTCCGCTCACACCTGCACCCGGGAGCGCACCGCCTCCACGACGCGGGCGACGGCCTCCTCCACCGGCACGCCGTTGTCCTGGGTGCCGTCGCGGTAGCGGAAGGAGACCGCCCCGGCGGCCACGTCCTCACCGCCCGCGATCAGCACGAAGGGCACCTTCGCCTTGGCGTGGGTGCGGATCTTCTTCTGCATCCGGTCGTCGGAGTCGTCGACCTCCACCCGCACGCCCTGCGCGCGCAGCCGGGCGGCGACGTCGTGCAGGTGCGGGGCGAACTCCCCCGCGACGGGCACGCCCACCACCTGCACCGGCGCCAGCCACGGCGGCATCACCCCGGCGTAGTGCTCCAGGAGCACGGCGAAGAACCGCTCGATCGAGCCGAAGAGGGCCCGGTGGATCATGATCGGCCGCTGCTTGGAGCCGTCGGCGGCGGTGTAGGTGAGGTCGAAGCGCTCGGGCAGGTTCAGGTCGACCTGGATCGTCGACATCTGCCAGGTGCGCCCGATGGCGTCGCGGGCCTGCACGGAGATCTTGGGCCCGTAGAACGCCGCGCCGCCCGGGTCGGGCACCAGCTCCAGGCCCGAGCCCGCCGCGGCCTCGGTCAGCGCGTCGGTGGCCACCTGCCAGCTCTCGTCGGTGCCGACCGACTTGGCGGGGTTGCGGGTGGACAGCTCGAGGTAGAAGTCGTCGAGCCCGTAGTCGCGCAGCAGCCCGAGCACGAAGTCCAGCAGCGCCCGCAGCTCCGAGGCCAGCTGCTCGGGGGTGACGTAGATGTGGGCGTCGTCCTGGGTGAAGCCCCGGGCCCGGGTGAGCCCGTGGACCACCCCGGACTTCTCGTACCGGTAGACCGTGCCGAACTCGAACAGCCGCAGCGGCAGCTCGCGGTAGGAGCGGCCGCGCGCGGCGTAGATGAGGTTGTGCATGGGGCAGTTCATGGGCTTGAGGTAGTAGTCCTGGCCCTGGCGGCGCACCGCGCCGTCCTCGCCGCGCTCCTCGTCCAGGTGCATCGGCGGGTACATGCCGTCGGCGTACCAGTCGAGGTGACCGCTGGTCTCGAACAGGGCGCCCTTGGTGATGTGCGGGGAGTAGACGAACTCGTAGCCGTCCTCCTCGTGCCGCCGCCGCGAGTAGTCCTCCATGGCCCGGCGGATGACGCCGCCGCGCGGGTGGAAGACCGCGAGCCCGGAGCCCACCTCCTCGGGGAAGGAGAAGAGGTCGAGCTCGGCGCCGAGGCGCCGGTGGTCGCGGCGCTCGGCCTCGGCCAGGCGCTCCTGGTGGGCGCGCAGCTCGTCCTTGGTGGGCCAGGCGGTGCCGTAGACGCGCTGCAGCTGGGCGTTGGCCTGGTCGCCGCGCCAGTACGCCGCGGCGGTGCGGGTGAGCGCCCACCCGTTGCCGAGCACGCGGGTGCTCGGCACGTGGGGGCCGCGGCACAGGTCCTTCCAGGCCACGGTGCCGTCGCGGCGCACGTTGTCGTAGATGGTGAGCTCACCGGCGCCCACCTCCACCGACGCGCCCTCCGCGGCGTCCGCCCCGTCGCCGGCACGGCCCTTCAGCTCCACCAGCTCGAGCTTGTACGGCTCCGCGGCCAGCTCCTCGCGGGCCTGCTCGTCGGTGACGGTGCGGCGGCGGAAGGTCTGGCCCTCCTTGACGATGCGCGCCATCGCCGCGGTGAGCTCCTTGAGGTCCTCCGGGGTGAAGGGCACCTCGGCGTCGAAGTCGTAGTAGAAGCCGTCGCGCACCGGCGGGCCGATGCCGAGCCGCGCCGAGGGGTGCAGCTGCTGCACGGCCTGGGCGAGGACGTGGGCGGTGGAGTGGCGCAGCACCTCCAGGCCCTCCGGGGAGCCGACGGGCACGGCCTCGACGACGTCGCCCTCGGCGAGGGGGGTGGACAGGTCGCGCAGGACCCCGCCGATCCGGGCGGCGACGACGTCGCGGCGGCCGGCGTACAGGTCGGCGGCGGTCGAGCCCTGCGCAGCGGTGCGCTGCTCGCCGTCGACGGTCACGGCCAGCTGCGGGCCCTCGTCCTGGGCCCCGTCGTCCTGGGCCCCGTCCTCGTCAGGGGCGTGCTCGGGCAGGGGCTCGGCGGGCACGGGGTCTCCAGGGGTCGAGCGCGGGAGGGGGCCGGCGCGGTCGGGGCGCCCCGGGCCCGGGGCCGCCGATGCTACCCAGCGGCGGCCGGCGGCCCGGGGCGGTCGAGCAGCAGCACCTCGTCGCCGACGGCCAATCGGCCGGGCGCCGCGACGTCGGCGTACACCCCGAGGCAGCGGCGGGGCGTGCGGGTGAGCACCAGCTCCGCCCCGCCGACGCGCAGCCGGGCGCCGACCCAGGTGCGCTCGGCCCCGGGAGGGTCGGCGTCGAGGCGGAGGACGACGTTGGCCCGGTGGCCGAGGTCGCAGTCGGTGGGCGCGGCGGGGTCGCGCTCGGCGTGCTCGCTGATCACGTGCACCGGGGCCTGCGGGGGGCGCTGGCCGCCCGGGCCGTCCCCGCGGCGGAGGACCAGCCCCTCGGTGCGCAGGCGGCGCACCAGGGCGGGGGCGAGCGCCGCGCCGGTGAGCCGCTCGCCGTCCACGACCGCGCTCAGGTCGCCGGCGTCGTCGATCGAGGCCTCCAGCTCGGCCAGCCGCGGGTGGTCGCGGGTGCGCAGCGGCGCGCCCGCGGCGTCCTCGAGCACCCACCAGCGGTCGCCGACGACGCCGTCCTCGCGCACCTGCACGGCCTGCGGCTCCTCGCCGCCGGCGCTCTTGAGCGGGAAGCGGCGCAGCAGCGCGACGGTGCCCACGCGGGTGCCGGCCGGTGGGGTCACGCACCCATGGTGCCCTCGCACCGGACGCCGGCGCTGCACCCCGGGACGGCGAGAGCCCGGCCCCTCACGGGGCCGGGCTCTCGCAGCGCGGTGGGCGATACTGGGATCGAACCAGTGACCT
>CADCUY010000523.1 GCA_902806005.1 uncultured Quadrisphaera sp.
GGCCGGCTCCTCGCGGGCGAGCAGCACGCCGGGGGGCACCGCGCGCACGGGCCCGACGACGGCGACCGCGACGCCGGCGGGCACCCGCGCCAGCAGCTCCCCGAGCACGGTGCTCGTGCCCAGCGGAGCGGCGAGCTTGTCGGTCAGGGCCGGGTCGACGGCGCGCATCCGCCGTCCGGCGCCCCCCGCGGGCACCACCAGGGCGCAGCCCTCCCAGCCCTCGGGGCCGGGGCGCGGCACGGGCGGCGCGCCGGTCAGTCCTGCTGGCGCAGGTAGCGCTCGAGCTCGGCGGCGAGCTCCTCGCCGTTGGCCATCTCGTCCTCGGGCAGCAGCGGCACCGCGCCGTCCTGCCCCGGGGCCAGCAGCCCGCGCCCGGCGGTGACCGCGTCGTACTGGCGCTCCAGCGAGTCGACCGCGGTGCGGGTCTCCTCCGAGGCCGCGACCTGCGCGTCGACGTCGACCAGCACGGAGGTCGCCGCCTCGGCCAGCGCCGCGGTGGGCAGGTCGAGCCCGGTGGTCTCGGAGACGGCGGTGAGCAGGGTGAGCGCGGCGGAGGGGAACTCGGAGGTCGCCAGGTAGTGCGGCACGTGCACCGAGAAGCCCATCGAGGAGGTGCCGGCCCGGTCCAGGTGCAGCTCCAGCACGGACCCGGCGTGCCCGGGCACCTCGATGGTGCCGAACCAGCGCGGCCGCCCCGAGATGAGCATCCGGTCGCTGGCGTGCGCGGTCAGGCCCACCGGGCGGGTGTGCGGCGCGGCCCACGGGATGCCCTGCAGGCTGACCGCCACGTCGACGCCGAAGTGCCGCACCAGCTGGGTGACGGCAGCGGCGAAGCGCTGCCACTGCACGTCGGGCTCGGGGCCGACGAGCAGCAGGAAGCGGCGCCCGGCGGTGTCGCGCAGCTCGTGCAGCAGCAGCTCCGGCAGGTCGACCGAGTCGAAGCGGTCGCCGGTGAAGACCATGCGGGGCCGGCGGGCGCGGTAGTCGTGGAGCTGGTCGACGTCGAAGCGGGCCACCACCCGGCTCGGCAGCTCGGCGAGCAGGTGCTGCACGGCCAGCGTCGACGCCGACCCGGCGTCGACGAAGCCGGCCAGGGCGTGCACGAGCACGAGCCGCTGGTCGTCGCCCGCCTCGGCGGTCGGCGCTCCGGCGGACTCGACCTCGGGGTCGGCGACGATCTCGTAGAGGTCCTCGGGGGGCAGCACGCCGTCGTCAACGCCCCGACCAGGGTCGATCTTCCCCGTCGGAGCCCCTCGGGCCGCTAGGAGCCCGTCAGACCCCGGCGGCGCGGTGCACGTCGAGGGCGAGCAGCAGCTGGCCGTCGAGCTTGTACGCGCCGCGGATCAGCTGCCGCACGGCGCCGTCGAGGGTGTCGGGCGGCAGCTCGAAGTCGTCGCCGGCCACGTCCACGACGTCGCCGATGGTGTCGACGAGCAGGCTCACCACCTCGCCGTGCAGCCGCACGACGATGAGGATCGCGCTCTGGCCCTCGGCCCGCTGCGGCAGCCCGAGGCGCTCGCGCAGCTCGATCGCGGTCACCACCTGGCCGCGCAGGTTCAGCAGCCCGGCCACCGCCGGCGGGGCCTGCGGCACCCGGGTCAGCGACTGGGCCCGCAGCACCTCCTGCACGTGCTCGACCTCCAGCCCGTACAGGTGGCCGTCGAGCCAGAAGGTCGCGAACTGCTGGGTGCGCCGGGCGGTGGTCGTGGTGCTCATCGGAGGGCCTCCATCGGCTGGGGGGCGGCGCCGACCGCGTCGTCGGCGGCGTGACCGGCGTAGAAGCCGGGGTCGGCCGCGACGATCGCCGCGCGGACGTCGAGCAGCTCGGTGACGCGGGCGTCGATCACCATCGAGCCGAGCAGCCCGTGGTCGTTGATGTCGGAGGCGCCGCGCGCCGCGTCGTCGGAGGCGTCGACGATGTCGAGCACCTCCTCGACCACCAGGGCCACGCTGCGCCCGTGGTCGGAGTAGACGACCACCTCGAGGGTCGCCGAGGCCGACTCCACGCCGATGCCGAGGTAGCGGCCCAGCCGGATGATCGGCAGGATCGCGCCGCGGTACTGCACCACCTCGCGGTGCCCCACGGCCTCCACCGACGCGGCGTCGAGGCGCTCCAGGCGGGTGACCATCGACAGCGGGATCGCCACCTGGCGCCCGCCGCCGAGGCCGCAGACCAGCATCTGGTCGGCCACCCGGTGGGACGCTGCGACCGCCACCTCGTCGGCGCGCTCGGCGGCGTCGCCGCGCAGCGCCCGGCGGGCCAGGGCCTGGACGTCGAGGATCAGCGCCACGGCGCCGTCGCCGAGGATGGTGGCCCCCGAGTACAGCCCGATCGCCTTCAGCTGGCCGCTGACCGCCTTGACGACGATCTCCTCGGTGTTGACCACGCGGTCGACCACCAGGCCGAAGCGGCGGCCCTCGGAGCGCAGCACCGCCATGACGATGCCGCCGTCCTCGCGCCCGGGCGGGAGCCCGAGGACGTCGGACAGGCGCACCAGGGGCAGCAGGTCGCCGCGCAGCCGGTACACGGCCGCGCCGCCGACGTCCTCGATGGCGGCGCGGGCGCGCTCGGCGTCCAGGGCCACCAGCTCCAGCAGGCTGACCTGGGGCAGGGCGTAGCGGTCGCCGGCGAGCTCCACGGTCAGCGCGGGCACGATCGCCAGGGTCAGCGGGATCCGCAGCCGGCACACGGTGCCGGCGCCGGGGGTGGAGTCGACCTCGATGGTGCCGCCGATGGCCTCGATGTTGGTCTTCACCACGTCCATGCCGACGCCCCGGCCGGAGACGTTGGTCACCTCCGCGGCGGTGGAGAAGCCCGGCGCGAAGATCAGCTGCAGCAGGTCGGGGGTGGACATCCGGCCCGCCTGGTCGGCGGTGATCAGGCCCTTCTCGACGGCCTTGGCGCCGATCCGCTGGGCGTCGATGCCGGCGCCGTCGTCGCAGACCTCGACCAGCACCTGGCCGCTCTCGTGGCGGGCGCGCAGGGTGAGCACGCCCTCGGCGGGCTTGCCGGCGGCCACGCGGGCGGCGGGGGTCTCGACGCCGTGGTCGACGGAGTTGCGCACCAGGTGGGTCAGCGGGTCCTTGACCGCCTCGAGCAGGGTGCGGTCGAGCTCGGTCTCCTTGCCGACCATCTCCAGGCGCACCTGCTTGCCGCACTGCGCGCCGAGGTCGCGCACCACGCGGGGGAACTTGCTCCACAGCGCGTCGATGGGCTGCATGCGCGTCTTCATGACGCCCTCCTGCAGCTCGCTGGCGATGAGGTTCAGCCGCTGCGAGGCGGCGAGCAGCTCGATGTCGGCGCCGGAGGAGGTCTGCTGGAGGATCTGGTTGCGGGTGAGCACCAGCTCGCCGACGAGGCGCATGAGGCCGTCGAGCAGCTCGACGTCCACGCGGATCGAGGAGTCGGCGGCGCTGCGGCGCTGCGGCTCGTCCGAGGACGCCGCGGCGGGGGCCTTCGCGGGGGCGGGGGCGGGCACGGGCGCGGGCTCAGGCGCGCTCGGCCCGGTGATCATGGGCTCCTCCACCGCCGCGGTCACCGTCTCGGTGGAAGCGGCCATGATCACGGGGGAATCGGACGTCGCGGGGGAGTCGGACGTCGCGGGGGAGTCGGTGACGGCGGCGTCGCCGTCCAGGACGGCCTGGATCTTCGCGACCGCCACGTCGACGTCGACGTCGCCCTCGCCGCCGGTGGCCTCGATCGAGCGCAGCAGCGCGCGCACCGCGTCCACCATCTCCAGCAGCACGTCGGTCTTGGCCTCGTCCATCACCATGACGCCGTCGCGCAGCCTCGCCAGCAGGTTCTCGCCGACGTGCGTGACGGCCTCGAGGCGCCCGAAGGCCAGGAACCCGCTCGTGCCCTTGATCGTGTGGATCGTGCGGAAGACGCTGGCCAGCAGGTCGCGGGCGTCGGGGTGCTGCTCCAGCGCGACGAGGTCGCGGTCGAGCTGGTCGAGGTTCTCGTACGACTCCACGAGGAACTCTCCGACGATCTCGTCGATGCCGTCCATCCCCGTCCTTCCCGTGCGGTCGGTGGTCCGCGCCCTGGTGCCGGGCGGTCGGTGCCGCTCCCCGGTGCGGCCGGGGGCTGACGGTGCTCCATCGGCACGGCGCGCGCA
>CADCUY010000524.1 GCA_902806005.1 uncultured Quadrisphaera sp.
CGGCGGCGCGGGGCTGCGCCCGGGCAGCACGTCTGCGGCCGGGGCTGCCACGGTGGCCACGGTCAGCCTCCGGCCTTCGTGCCGTCCTCGCCGACGATCCCGACGACCGTCTCGTCGTAGGTCTTCGCGGCCTGCTCGGGGGTGGCCGCGCCGGTGGCCACCGACTCGGCGGCCACCTGGATGGCCCCGGAGATCTGGGAGTAGTCCGGGGTCGCCGGCCGGAAGTGGGTGACGGGCACCAGCGAGGAGAAGAACTCGAAGGACGGGTTGTACTCCAGGTACGCCGGGTCGGTCGCCACGTCCTCGCGGACGGCGATCTGGCTGTTCTCGGTGTCGTACTTGAGGGTGTTCTCGCGGTTGAGGGCCACGGTGATGAAGTCGAACGCGGCCTGCGGGTCGCCGGCGTTGGCGCCCACCGAGAGCAGCCAGCCGCCCGACATCGACGTCGCGCCGGGCTCCTGCCCCTCCTGGGTGGGCATGGGCACCATCCCCATCGTCTGCTCCCACTCGGGCCAGGCGTTCTCGCCGTCGATCCAGCCGCCCGGCAGCCACGAGCCGTCGACGGCCATCGCGACCTTCGCCTCGGGGATCAGCTCGCTGCTCATCCGGTTGCCCACCGCGGCGTCCAGGGCGACGTCCAGGCTGGGGGCGAGGCCCTCGGAGTAGATGGTCTCGATGAAGGCCAGGGAGTCGACGAAGCCCTGCGACCCCGTGATCCACGTCTGGTCCTCGGTGTCGTAGAGGGTGTCCTCGGTGCCGTAGAGGAGCATCTCGAAGCCCTGCATGGTCGTGCCCTCGCCGTTGGCGCGGCCGGCGTAGACGTTCAGCGGGGTCACCCCGGGCACCTGGGCCTTGATCGTGCGCGCCGCCTCGAGGACGTCGTCCCACGTCGCGGGCACCCAGTCGGCCGGCAGCCCGGCCTGAGCGAAGATCTCGCGGTTGAAGAACAGGGCTCGGGTGTCGGTGCCCATCGAGACCCCGTAGGTCTTGCCGTCGTCGCCGAGGCCGGCCTCCTTGGCGGTGTCGTCGAACTGCTCCCAGTCCTCCCACTCGGCGAGCTGGTCGTCGATCGGGGCGAGGTAGCCGGCGGCGGCGTCGGAGCGCACCTGGAAGCTGTCCTCGTAGATGACGTCGGGCGCGGTGTCGGGGGAGCCGTTCATCAGGGCGAGCTTGGTGAAGTACTGGTCCTGCTCCGCCTCGATCGGGGCGAGCTCCACGGTCGTGCCGGGGTTGGCCGCCTCGTACTCGCTCGCGGCCTTGGTGAGCATCTCGTCGAGCTGGAAGAACGCCGACGTCTTCTGGTAGGCGACGGTGATGGTGCCGTCGTCCGCCGCGGCCTGGTCGGGGCCCCCGCAGCCGGTCAGGACGAGGGAGGCGGCGACGGCCGTCGAGACCGCCGTGAAGCTGCTGGGACGCATGGGCACTCCTCTGCTCCACGTCGGGGTCGCCATCGACCCCGACGGAGTAAGTACACCGAGTGGAGATACTCGCGTCAAGCGGAGATCCGGCACCGCCCGGGCCGCCGGGCGGGGGGCCTCAGTGCCGCAGCAGCAGCGTCGTCGAGCTGGGGCTGAACGCCTCGTCCAGGGCTAGGCACGCGGCGCCCACGGCGGCGACGTCCGCCCCGATCCGGGTGCCGCGCACGGTGACGGGGTGGATCGCGCCGGCCACCGCGGAGGCCTGCACGAGCCCCGGCACGACCCGCAGGAAGGCGCCCTCCACCCGCGACCACAGCGGCCCGCCGAAGACCACCTGCTCGAGGTCGAGCAGGTCGACGAGGTCGGTCACCGCGCCGGCCACGGCCACGGCCCAGCGCTCCAGCAGCCCCTCGGCCGCCGGATCGCCCGCGGCGGCCAGGGCGCACACGTCGGTGAGGGCGCTGTCGACCGCGAGCGGGTCGGCGAGGTCCCAGCGGCCCAGGCCGAGCTCCCGGGCGGTGCGCACCACGGTGCGGGGGGCGCACAGGTCGCCGAGCCGCCCGAGGGGGCCGTCGGCGCGCGCCGGCCCGCCGGGCCCTGTGCCGGGGCCGCCGCTGCGGGTGAGGAGGTTGCCCACCTCACCGGCGTTGCCCGACGCCCCGCGGTGGACCTCGCCGCGCAGCACCAGGCCGGCGCCCACGCCCGTGCCCAGGTAGACGAGCACGGCGTTGCCGCTGCCGCCGACCCCGCCGGCCCACACCTCGGCCACGGCGGCGGCCACGACGTCCTTGTCGAGCAGCACGGGCAGGCCGGCGGCGGCGGCCAGGGCGTCGCGCACGCCCACCCGCTCCCACCCCGGCAGGTTCGGCGGGTGGATCAGCGCGCCCGCGGCGCTGTCGACCGGCCCGGGGGCGGCCACCCCGAGGCCGACGATCCGCTCGCGGTCGACGCCGGAGGCCGCGACCAGCGCGGCCACGTCCTCGGCGATCTGCGCCAGCACCCGCTCCGGGGCCGCGGTGGTGGGCAGGGCCCGGTCCGAGCGCGCGACCACGCGCCCGGTCAGGTCGAGCACCACGAACGTCATCACCGCCGGGTCGAGGTGCACGCCGACCGCGGAGCCCCCGGCGGGGTCGAGGCGGAGCAGGGTGCGCGGCTTGCCCGGCCGGCCGGCGAGCTTGCCGGCCTCGACGACCAGGCCCTCGTCGATCAGGCGGCGGCAGATGTTGGAGACCGCCTGCGCGGACAGGCCGGTGGACGCCGAGAGCTCCACCCGGCTCAGACCCTCGCCGTGGCGCCGGATCGCCTCGAGCACGACCACCTGGTTGTAGTCGCCGACCCGCGGGGAGTTCGAGCCCCGGCGGGCCGTCACCGACGGGGGGCCGGCCTGCACCGGCACAGGATGCCACCGCTCCCGGACCCCCGGCCGCCGCTCACCCACGCCGGGCCGCCAGGTGGACGTAGTAGTCCAGGTCGCGGCCCTCGCGGACCACGCTGGAGCGGTGCACCCGGGTCGGCCCGACCACGGCCTCCAGGGCGTCCCGCAGCTGCGGCGCGGCCTGCGCGCTCCAGACCGCGAGCACCCCGCCGGGGCGCAGCAGCGCGGCCACCCCGGCGAGGGCCGCCCGCTCGTACAGGCGGGCGTTGGCGGGCACGACGAGGAAGCCGGGCCCGTTGTCGACGTCGAGCAGCACGGCGTCGGCGCTCCCGGGGGCGCTCGCGGCCAGCGCCGGGAGCACCTCGGCGACGTCGCCGACCACCACCTCCAGCCGGGCGTCGTCCGTCGCCCCCGCGGTCGCCGGCACCAGGCCGGCGCGGTTCCAGGCCACCACGGCCGGCTCCACCTCCACCACGGTGACCCGCCCCGCGGGCCCCAGCCGCGGGTCGGCCAGCAGCTCGGCCGCGGTGAAGCCGAGCCCGAGGCCGCCCACCACCAGGTGCGGGCCGCCGCGGCCGCCGCCGAGGCGGTCCAGCTCGTCCAGGGCCAGGGTGGCCAGCGCCCGCTCGCTGGTGGTGTCCTGGTCGTCCATCACCGCGACCCCGGCGACCACCAGGTCGACCAGGGGCCCGGCCGGGGTGCCGCGGCGGCGCAGCACCACCTCGCCGAGCACCCCGTCGGCGCGGGCCAGCTCCACCCAGCGCTCCCCGTCGTCGGGGGCGGGGCTCACCCGAGGTCCCCGACCACCTCGACCACCCGGGCCTCGCCGTCGCTGAGGGCGTACACCACCCCGGCCACGGCGCACCGGCCCGCGGCCACCGCCTCGGCGACCACCACGGAGCGGCGGGCCAGCTGGTCGACGCTCTGGCGCACGTGCTCGACGAGCACCTGGTCGGGGGTGGCCGCGGCACCGTGGAGCCGGCGCGCGCTGAGCACCGAGGGGGTGACCCGCTCGACGACGTCGCGCACGTAGCCCTGCGGCATCTCCGCCCCGTCGAGGACGTCGAGGGTGGCGCCGACGGCGCCGCAGCTGTCGTGGCCCAGCACCACCACCAGGGGGATGCCGAGCACCGAGACCCCGTACTCGATCGAGCCGAGCACCCCGGCGTCGGTGACGTGGCCGGCCGTGCGGACGACGAAGAGGTCGCCCAGGCCCTGGTCGAAGACGAGCTCGGCGGAGACCCGCGAGTCCGAGCAGCCGAAGATGAGCGCGAAGGGCTCCTGGCCGCCGCTGATCGCGGCCCGACGGGCCGGGCTGGTGTCG
>CADCUY010000525.1 GCA_902806005.1 uncultured Quadrisphaera sp.
GGCGCTGCTCGAGCGGGCCGCCGCCGACGACTCCTCCGGCGACGGGCCGGGCGGGGGCTCGGGGACCCCCGGCGGCCACCCCGGCCTGCCCGACGACGTCCCGCCCCGGTGACGCCCCGCCGACCCCGCGCCCGCGCGGCCTTCGTAGGCTGACGAGGGTGGACCGCCGGATCCTGGGACTGGAGACGGAGTTCGGGGTCACCTGCGCCGCCGACGGGCAGCGGCGCCTGTCCGCGGACGAGGTGGCCCGCTACCTGTTCCGCAAGGTGGTCTCCTGGGGCCGGTCCTCCAACGTCTTCCTCCGCAACGGGGCCCGGCTCTACCTCGACGTCGGCAGCCACCCCGAGTACGCCACCCCCGAGTGCGACGACATCGCCCAGCTGGTCACCCACGACCGCGCGGGCGAGCGGATCCTCGAGGGTCTCGCCGTGGACGCCGAGCGGCGCCTGGGCGAGGAGGGCGTGGGCGGTCAGGTGTTCCTGTTCAAGAACAACACCGACTCCGCCGGCAACTCCTACGGCTGCCACGAGAACTACCTGGTGCCGCGGCAGGGGGAGTTCGCGAGGCTGTCCGAGGTGCTCATCCCGTTCCTGGTGACCCGCCAGGTGCTGGTGGGGGCGGGCAAGGTGCTCCAGACCCCGCGGGGCGCGGTGTACTGCCTGTCCCAGCGCGCCGACCACATCTGGGAGGGCGTCTCCAGCGCCACGACCCGCTCGCGGCCGATCATCAACACCCGCGACGAGCCGCACGCCGACGCCGAGCGGTTCCGCCGCCTGCACGTGATCGTCGGCGACTCGAACATGTCCGAGACGACCACGATGCTCAAGGTCGGCGCGGTCGACCTGCTGCTGCGGATGGTCGAGCACGGGGTGCCGCTGCGCGACCTGTCGCTGGAGAACCCGATCCGCGCGATCCGTGAGATCAGCCACGACACCACCGGTCGGCGTCCGGTGCGCCTGGCCAGCGGCCGCGAGGCCAGCGCCCTGGAGATCCAGGAGGACTACCTCGAGCGCGCCCGCGCCTTCGCCGACGCCGAGGGCCTCACCGCCGGCGACGGCACCGGTCCCGGGGCGCCCGGCCCCGGGGCCGTGGGGGTCAGCACCGCCCGGGTCCTCGACCTGTGGGAGCGCGGACTGCGCGCGCTGCGCGAGGACGACCTGTCCCTGGTCGACCGCGAGCTCGACTGGGTGATCAAGCTGAAGCTGCTCGACCGCTACCAGGCCCGGCACGGCCTGGCGCTCGCCGACGCCCGGGTGGCCCGGCTCGACCTGGCCTACCACGACATCTCCCGCCGCCGGGGGCTGTACAACCTGCTCGCCGCCCGGGGGATGGTGGAGCGGGTGACCCGCGACGTGGAGGTCTTCGAGGCGACGGCGCTGCCCCCGCAGACCACCCGGGCCAAGCTGCGCGGCGACTTCGTGCGCCGGGCCCAGGAGTCGCGGCGCGACTTCACCGTCGACTGGGTGCACCTGAAGCTCAACGACCAGGCGCAGCGCACGGTGCTGTGCAAGGACCCGTTCCGCAGCGTCGACGACCGCGTGGAGCGGCTGATCAACAGCATGTGACCGTCCGGGGCGTCCTGGGCGGCGGTTATCGTGGACGGCGGTCGTCTTCGACCCTCCCGCCCCCTCCCGTGAGGACCCCTGTGCGTCGTCTGCTCCGCCGCTCCGCGACCGTGGCCCTGGCCGCCGCCCTGCTCACCGGGTGCGGCAGCGACCCGGAGCAGGAGGCGGCGCCGGTCAGCGACCTCAACGCGGTGAAGGTGGGCGACGCGGCCGACGACGCCAAGCCGGCGGTCACCGTGCCGGCGGGCTTCTCGGTGGAGGACTCCGCGAGCCGCGTGATCGAGGAGGGCACGGGCGAGCCGGTCGCCGAGGGCGACGTGCTCGGCATGCAGTACGTGCTGGTCAACGGGCGCACCGGCACCGAGCTGGCCGCCTCCGACTGGGCCGCGGCGCCGACGTCGCTGGTGGTCGACGAGACCATCCTCGCGGGGCTGCGCGCCGGGCTGGTCGACAAGCCGGTCGGCAGCCAGGTGCTCGTCGCCGTCGCCCCGCAGGACGGCTTCGTCGACCAGCCCGCCGAGCAGGGCGCCGCCGCGGGCATCGAGAAGGACGACACCCTCGTCTTCCTCGTCGACCTGGTCGACGCCGTGCCGGCGCGGGCCGAGGGCACGCCCGTCCCGCCGGTGCCCGGGCTGCCGGCGGTGACCCTGGCCGAGGACGGCGCCCCGACGATCGCGATCCCGCCGGGCACCGAGCCCCCCGCCGAGCTGGTCACCCAGGTGCTCATCGAGGGCCCCGGCCCGGTGGTGGAGGCCGGGCAGACGATCACGGTGCAGTACACCGGGGTCAAGTACGCCGACGGTCAGGTCTTCGACTCCTCGTGGGAGAAGGGCAGCCCCGTGCCGTTCGTCATCGGCGAGGGCCAGGTCATCTCCGGCTGGGACGCCGGCCTGGTCGGCCGCACCGTCGGCAGCCAGGTCCTGCTGATCGTGCCGCCGGCCGACGGCTACGGCGAGGCCGGGAACCCCCAGGCCGGAATCACGGGCACCGACACCCTGGTCTTCGTCGTCGACATCCTCGCCGCGACCTGAGCCCCGCCCCCCGACCGCACCGCCCCGCCTGAACAGCCCCGACCGCACCGCCCCGCTCGCCCACCGACCGCTGGAGGACCCCGTGCCCGACCTCACCCGCCCCGACGTCGAGCCCCACCTCGACGGGGTGCCCACCGAGCTGCTCATCACCGACGAGGTCGTCGGCACCGGACCGGAGGCCGTCGCCGGCTCCACGGTGAGCACCCACTACGTCGGCGTGGCCCACTCGACCGGCGAGGAGTTCGACGCCTCGTGGAACCGCGGCGCGCCGCTGGACTTCCGGGTGGGGGTGGGCCAGGTCATCGCCGGCTGGGACCAGGGCATCACCGGCATGCGCGTCGGCGGCCGCCGGCGCCTGGTGATCCCCCCGCACCTGGGCTACGGCTCGCGCGGCGCGGGCGGGGCGATCGGCCCGGACGAGACGCTGATCTTCGTGGTCGACCTGGTCGCCGTCCGCTGACCGGCCGCCCCGCCCCGAGGGCGGCGGCCCGATCGCCGTCCGCCGGCGTCCGCCGTGCACAGCCGCCACCGCCGCCCGGCCCGGGGGGAGCCCGGCGCCGGTAGCGTTGCCGGGGTGGGTCCAGGGGTCTCGAGCGCCACGCGCCGCACCGAGCGGCTGCTGAACCTGCTGATCGCCCTGCTCTCCACCCGCGCCCGGCTGACCAAGGAGCAGCTGCGCACCGCCGTCCCCCAGTACGACGAGTGCGCCAGCGACGAGGCCTTCGACCGGATGTTCGAGCGCGACAAGGAGGAGCTGCGCGAGCTCGGGGTGCCCCTGGTCGCCGCGCCCGTCAGCGCCTGGTTCGACGACGACCTCGGCTACAGCGTCGACCGCGACAGCTACGCCCTGCCGGAGGTCTCCTTCACCGCCGGCGAGCTCGCGGTGCTCGGCCTGGCCAGCCGGGTGTGGCAGCAGGCCAGCCTGGCGGGCCCCGCGGCACGGGCCCTGGTCAAGCTCAAGGCCCTCGGCGTGGAACCCGACGACGCCTCCCTGGTGGGGGTCGAGCCCCGGGTGCGCACCGCGGAGCCCGCCTTCGACCCGCTGTACGCCGCGACCCGCGACCGCGCCGAGGTGCGCTTCCGCTACCGCACCGCGCGCACCGGCCTGGCCGCCGCCCGCCGCGTCCAGCCGTGGCAGCTGCGCTCCTGGCACGGCCAGTGGTACCTGATCGGCCACGACACCGGCCGCGAGGACACCCGGGTCTTCCGCCTCAGCCGCATCGAGGGGGCCGTCACCCGCACGGGCGAGGCGGGCGGCTTCACCCCGCCGGACGACCTCGACGCGCCCTCGCTGCTCGCCCGCTGGGTGCCCCAGGCCCCCGAGCGCACCGCCACCGTGGGCCTGCGCCCCGGAGCGGGCGTCGGCCTGCGGGTGCGCGCCGGCGCGCCCAGCGACGCGGACGTCGTCGAGGTGACCTTCACCGACGTCGAGGAGCTGGCCGAGCAGGTCGCCTCCGCGGGCGCCGACGCCGTCGTCCACGCCCCCGACGACCTGCGC
>CADCUY010000526.1 GCA_902806005.1 uncultured Quadrisphaera sp.
CACGCTGGCCGCGCCCGCCAGGGCGGCGCCGGCCCAGGCCGCGAGCACCACCGAGCGGGGGACGTCGAGCACCGGGCGAGCGTAGGCGCGGCGGCCGCGCGGCGGGCGCGTGCGGGTCGGAACGCTGCACGAGCGGGCGACACGCGGCTCCGGAGGCCCCTGGGCGCGGCGTGTCGTGGCGTCGTGCAGCGTCCTGACCCGCCCACCGTCACGGATCCTGCACGGTCGCACCGACACACCGACGACACGCCGCTCCCCGTCCACGGGCGGCCTGGGCCGTGCAGGATCCGTGCCTGGCCCGGTTCCTCGCCGGGTCAGCCCTCCGGCGGGCGCAGCACCGCCTCGACCGCCGCGAACTCCTCCGCGCTCAGCGGCCCGAACGCCATGGCCCCGGCGTTCTCCTCCACCTGCGCCACCGTCCGGCACCCCGGCACGGGCACGGTCGCGGGGCTGCGCGCCCACACCCACGCCAGGGCCCCCTGCGCCAGGGTGCGCCCGCCGCTGGTGAGCACCTCGCGGACGGCGTCGCGGCGGGCCAGGAACTCCGGGCTGGGCCGCCCGCCCGCGAACCACCGCAGCCAGGCCGGCTGGTGGTGGCGGACGTCGTCGGCCCCCACCACCGTCGCGGCGGTCACCTTCTCCGAGAGCAGCCCCATCGCCAGCGGGCTGCGCACGACGCTGGCCAGGCCCTCGGCCTCGCACAGCGCGACCACCGCCGGGGCGTCGTCGAGCACGTCCATCTGGTGCTGGACGGCGGTGCAGCGAGGCCCGCGGGCGAAGACCGCCGCGCGCTCGACGTCGTCGGTGCTCCAGCCGTAGGCCCGCACCGACCCCTCGTCCACCAGCTCCTCGCACAGGGCCACCAGGTCCTCGGCCAGCGCCGGTGCGAGGTCGCCCAGGTGCAGCTGCCACAGGTCGACCCGGTCGGTGCCCAGCCGGCGCAGCGACGCCTCCAGGGCCCGCCGGGCGTAGGCGGGGGTGGGGTCGGTGCCGGTCAGCTGGCGGGTGCCCTCGTCGATGGTGTTGCCCCACTTGGTCGCCCACACCAGCTCCTCGCGCCGCCCGCCGAGGGCCCGGGCGAGGACCCGCTCGGCGTGCCCGGCGCCGTACGCGTCGGCGGTGTCGTAGAAGGTCACCCCGAGGTCCGCGGCGCGGCGCAGGGCGCGGACGGACTCCTCGTCGTCCACCGCTCCCCAGCCGAGCTGCTGGGTGCCCGCGGCCATCGGGCCGCCCAGCGCCCAGGTGCCCACGCCCAGGGCGCTGACCGCGGTGCCGCTGCGGCCGAGGCGCCGCCTCACCGCTGCACCGCCGGCACGCGCCCGCCGGTGGCGGCCAGCGCGCGGTAGGCCTCGATCTTGGTCTCGACCACGGCCAGCTCGGCCTCGGTGCGGCGGATCCGCTCGCGCACCGCCTCGCGGTGGGCCTCCAGGCGCGCCAGCCGCGCCGCCGCGCCGCCCGGGCCGTGGGGGTCGACGGCGACGAAGCGGCGCAGGTCGTCGATGCTCATCCCCGTCTCGCGCAGGCAGCGCAGCACGCGCAGCCACCCGACGTCGTCCGCGGTGAACCGCCGGTTCCCCGCGGCGTCGCGCCCGAGGTCCTCCAGCAGGCCGCAGCGGTCGTAGTACCGGACGGTGTCGACGGTGGTGCCGGCCGCTTCCGCGGCGCGGCCGATGCTCAACGGCTCGGTGCTCATGCCGGCATCGTGGGCCCTGGAGCGCGCTCCAGGGCAAGCCCGGGCCGCCGCGCTCGCCTAGGGTCGGGCCATGGCCGTGACCGCCCTCGACGCCGCTGCCCGGTCGGCCCGCGCTGACGTCCTCGACCTCGACGGCGTCTCGGTGGTGCGCGGCGGCGCGACCCTGCTCGACCGGGTCGACTGGCAGGTCGAGGAGGGCGAGCGGTGGGCCGTGCTCGGCCCCAACGGGGCGGGCAAGACCACCCTGCTGCAGGTCGCCGCCACCCGCCTGCACCCCACCGGCGGCGTCGCCTGGGTGCTCGGCGAGCGCCTGGGCCGGGTCGACGTGTTCGAGCTGCGGCCCCGGATCGGCCTGGCCAGCGCCCGCCTCGCCGCGCAGGTCGCCCCCACCGAGCGGGTGCTCGACGTCGTCGTCACCGCCGCCTACGGCATCGTCGGCCGGTGGCAGGAGGACTACGACCCCGGCGACCTCCAGCGCGGGCGGGCCCTGCTGGCCCTGCTCGGCGTCGGGGCGATGGCCCAGCGCGCGTTCGGCACCCTCAGCGAGGGCGAGCGCCAGCGGGTGCTGGTGGCGCGGGCGCTGATGGCCGACCCCGAGCTGCTGCTGCTGGACGAGCCCGCCGCGGGCCTCGACCTCGGCGGCCGCGAGGACCTGGTGGCCCGGCTGGGCCGCCTGGCCGCCGACCTGGCCGCGCCCACCTTCGTCCTCGTCACCCACCACGTGGAGGAGATCCCCGTGGGCACCACCCACGTGCTGCTGCTGCGCGCCGGTCGGGTGGTCAGCGCGGGCCCGATCGACGAGGCCCTGACCGCGCGGTCGCTGTCGGAGGCGTTCGGGCTGTCCGTGGCGCTCGAGCGGCACGCGGGGCGCTGGTCGGCGCGCGCTTCGCTCGGCGGTCGGTAGGGCGTCCTAGGCTTCTGCCGTGGCGTGGATGTGGTGGGTGGTCGCGGCCTTCGTGCTGGGCCTGCTCGAGATCTTCGCGCTCGACCTGGTCTTCGCGAACCTCGTCGTCGCGGCCCTCGCCGGCGCGGGGGTGGCCGCCCTGGGCGGCAGCTTCACCGCGCAGTCGCTCACCGCGGCAGCCGTCGCCGCCGTCATGCTGCTCGCCGTCCGGCCCGCGCTGGTCAAGCGGCTGCGGGTGCAGGGCGAGTACGTGCCCACCGGCACCGAGGCCCACGTGGGGCGGCCCGCCCGGGTCCTGGCCCGGGTCGACGAGATCGGCGGCCGGGTCAAGCTCGCGGGCGAGGAGTGGTCGGCGCGAGCCGCCTCCCCGGCCGACGTCTTCCCCGAGGGCGCCGCGGTGCGCGTGGTCGCCATCGACGGCGCGACCGCCGTCGTCGCCCCGGCGCAGCCGCCCCCAGCCCCCGACGACCCCACCACCCGCCCCGCCCCCGGAGGAGGTACGGCCTGATGGAGATCCTCGGCGCCGCCCCGCTCGTGATCGTGCTCGTCCTGCTGCTGGTCTTCGTGGCCGTCGTCGTGGTGCGGGCGGTGCGGATCGTGCCGCAGGCGTCGGCCCTGATCGTCGAGCGGCTCGGCCGCTACTCGCGCACCCTCGAGGCCGGCCTGCACATCCTCGTGCCGTTCATCGACCGCGTGCGGGCCCGGGTCGACCTGCGCGAGCAGGTGGTCTCGTTCCCGCCGCAGCCGGTGATCACCTCCGACAACCTCGTGGTGAGCATCGACACGGTCATCTACTTCCAGCCCACCGACCCGCGGGCCGCGACGTACGAGATCGCCAACTACATCCAGGGCATCGAGCAGCTGACGGTCACCACGCTGCGCAACGTCATCGGCTCGCTCGACCTCGAGCAGACGCTGACCAGCCGCGACCAGATCAACGCGCAGCTGCGCGGGGTGCTCGACGAGGCCACCGGGCGCTGGGGCATCCGCGTGAACCGGGTGGAGCTGAAGGCCATCGACCCGCCGCACAGCGTGCAGGACTCGATGGAGCAGCAGATGCGCGCCGAGCGCAGCCGCCGCGCCGCGATCCTCACCGCCGAGGGCGAGAAGCAGAGCCAGATCCTCACCGCCGAGGGCCAGAAGCAGAGCTCGGTGCTGCGCGCCGAGGGCGACGCGCAGGCCGCGATCCTGCGCGCCCAGGGCGAGGCGCGCGCCATCGTCCAGGTCTTCGACGCCATCCACCGCGGCGGGCCCGACCCGGCGCTGCTGGCCTACCAGTACCTGCAGGTGCTGCCGCAGATCGCCCAGGGCGCGAGCAACAAGCTGTGGGTGGTGCCCGCCGAGCTGACCGACGCGCTGCGCGGCATCGGCAGCGCCATGGGCGCTGACGGCGGCGGAACCCCGCCGTGGGCCCAGCAGGTGCGCCCGCCCTCGCGCGAGCAGGCCGGCGCCGACCTGCAGGACGCCTTCGAGCAGACCCGCCTGCAGGACCCGG
>CADCUY010000527.1 GCA_902806005.1 uncultured Quadrisphaera sp.
GCCGCCGCGGGCCTGGTGCTGGTCGGCCCGGCCCCCGGCGGGGGCACGGTGGCCGGCGTCGCGCTGCTCGCGCCGCCGCTGCTGCTCCTGGCGGCCTCGGCCTGCCGAACGCCGGCGGCCGGCCAGCGGGTCGACCAGGACGCCCACGTGGTGCTGGCCGGCCCGGGCGTCACGCTGCTCCTGTGCGGCACCGTCCTCGGCGCGGCGCACTTCACGCCGCTGCCCACCGCTGCGGTCGTGGCCGCCCTGGCGGGGGTGGCGGTGGTCTCGGTGAACATGGTCCTGGTCTTCCGCCGCGTCACCGCGCTGAACACCAGCCGCCGTCAGGCGGTCACCGACGAGCTCACCGGCCTGGGCAACCGGAGGGCCCTGGCCGCTGCCCTCGCGCCGGTCGAGGCCGGCGCCGCCGCCGCCCTGGTGCTGGTCGACCTCGACGGGTTCAAGGAGGTCAACGACGAGCTGGGCCACGCCGCCGGGGACGAGCTGCTCGTGCAGGTGGCGGCCCGGCTGCTGGCGCACGCCCGCGACGGGGAGCACGTGGTGCGCCAGGGCGGGGACGAGTTCGCCGTGGTGATGCCCGGGCTGGGCGCCGACGCCGCCGCGCGACGCGCCGAGCAGCTCACCAGCCGGCTCGCGGAGCCCTACCGCGTCGCCGGTCGCGCGGTGGTGGTGGCTGCCAGCGCCGGCGTGTGCGCGGTGCCCGAGCACGGGAGCACCGCGGAGGACCTGCTGCGCCAGGCCGACGCGGCGATGTACCTGGCCAAGACCACGGGCGGCGGGGTGGTCGTCCACGACCAGGCGGTCGAGGCCGGCCGCCGCGACCGCCTGGCGCTGGCCCACGACCTGCGCGAGGCGGTGGCTGCGCGAGCCCTGGCGGTGCACTTCCAGCCCCAGCTGGCGGCGGACGGCCGGCTGGCGGGGGTCGAGGCCCTCGTGCGCTGGCCCCACCCGGAGCGCGGGCTGCTCGCACCCGGCGCCTTCCTGGAGCTGGCCGAGGAGCTGGGGCTGATGCGCGCGCTCACCGAGCAGGTGCTCGACCGGGCGCTGGCCGAGGTCGCCGGCTGGCGCGCGACCGGCGGCGCGGACGGCCACCGGGGGCCGGCCGTGCGGGTGGCGGTGAACGTCTCGGCCACCTGCCTGCTGGACCCGTCGCTGGTCGACACGGTGGCGCGGTCGCTGATGGTCCACGGGGTCCCACCGCAGGACCTCCTCCTGGAGATCACCGAGACCGAGCTGGTGCGGGACGCCGCGACCAGCCACCGGGTGGTCGCGGCCCTGGTCGACCTCGGGGTGGGGGTGAGCATCGACGACTACGGCGCCGGCTGCTCCTCGCTGGCCCACCTGCGCGACCTGCCCGTGACCGAGCTGAAGCTCGACCGCTCCTTCGTGGCGGGGCTCGGCTCCGACCCGCGCGCCGCCGCGATCGTCCGCACGACGGTCGACCTGGCGCACAGCCTGGGGCTGCGCATGGTCGCCGAGGGCGTCGAGGACGCGGCCACCCTGGGGCGGCTGCGGGCGCTGGGCGTCGACGTGACTCAGGGCTACCACCACAGCCGGCCGCTGGCGCCCGCGGCGCTGGCCGCCTGGCTGGGCGAGCACCACCGGGTGCCCGCGCAGCAGCTCGGGGGGTGAACCGCCCGAGCGCACGGGTCTCGGACCGCTCCCGCCCGTCCGCCAGGCACGTAGCGTCCCCGGCTCTCGACACCGTGTGATCGGCGCCCCTAGGGTCGCAGCGGACGCCGGACCAGCCAGCTCCGACACCGTCCGTCACCTCGACGACCACCCCGCCGCGCCCGTCCCACCAGGAGGAAACCCGTGCCCCTGACCGCGTCCACCACCCTGAGAACCCGCACCACCACCCCCGCACGCCGGGGGCTGATCGGCCTCCTGGCCTCGGCAGCGCTCGCCGTGGGGCTCGCCACCGCCCCTCCGGCGGCGTCCGCGGAGCCGGCCCCCCTGGCGGCCGGCGTGTCGATCGACGTCGGTGGAGCCGGCGGTGAGGGCGGCTTCGTCGCCGACCGGTTCGGCACCGGCGGGCTCGTGGACGTCAAGCCGGCCTCCCGGCCCAGCCTCCCGAACTTCTCGAACACCGTGGCGAACCCGATCCCGGAGTCGATCTGGCACACGGCGCGCTACCTGGAGTCCAGCTACACCGTGCCCGGCCTGACCCCCGGCGGCAGCTACGAGCTGCGGCTGTACTTCATGGACTGGTACTTCACCCGCAACTTCCAGCAGCGCGTCTTCGACGTCGACGTGAACGGCGTCCGCGTGCTGCGGGACTTCGACATCATCGCGGCCGCCATCGAGCGCGGCGCCGACGGCGGAGCCGCCTTCGGCGTGGAGCGGGACTTCGCCGTGGTCGCCGACCAGACCGGCACCGTGGAGATCGACTTCGTGCGCGGGAAGGCCAACCAGCCGCAGGTGAACGCCATCGTCCTCGTCCCGACCCCCTGACCCCCGGCACCCCTGACGCCCGGTGCGGCGGCACCGCCGCACCGGGCGTCAGGGCCGCGGGCGGGGCCCTTCGCGGTGCTCGGCCGGCCCGACGTGCCGGTCGAGCCACGCGGTGAGCGGCGCACCGGCCGCGAAGGCCGCCAGGACGTCGTCGCGCACGCCCGGCGAGGCCAGCCGCACCGGGTCGGTGACCCGCGTGCTCGCCACCAGCCCCTTCAGCCGCATCAGCTCGACGTGCGGGTGGTCGCGGTCGACGCCGCGGGGCGCGGTCCTCAGCGGCTGCGCCCCTCCCGGACCCACCTCGAGCCCGGCCTGCTCCACCGCGTCGAGGGCGTCGCCGAGCGCGGTCGCGACGGCGTCGTCGTCGACGGCCTCGCGGTACCGGGCGAGCTGGTCGCGGCTGAGCACGTACGCGCCCGTCGCCACCAGCAGCCCCGCCGCGTCGAGGTGCACGTAGGCGATGGAGCCGCGGGGCGACTCGTGCACCGCGCCGTGCTGAGGCTTGTAGGGGCTCTTGTCGGCGCTGAACCGGACGTCGCGGTTCAGCCGGAACACGTGCCACGGCTGCAGGGGCCCGGGCACGGTCGCCAGCAGCGCCGCCATCGGCGCCCGCACCGCGCGGTCGAGGACGGCGCGGTGCTCGGTGACGTAGCGCCGGCTGCCGTCCTCGGCCAGCCCGGCGAAGAAGGCGGTGGCCTCCGGGGGGAAGCCCGTGAACCCGCTCTCGCCCTCCTGCACCACGGGCCCAGCGAACCAGGCGCCGCGTCCTGCGACCAGGGCCGTCCGGGTGCCTGCGCCGCAGGTCCTGCGCGGGAGGCCGCTGCGCACCATGATCGAGGGAGGACGCCGCCCACCGCGAACGGAGACGCCATGCCCACCACCACCATCTCGACGGAGCAGGACCTCATGACCTTCGTCAACGTCTTCACCGTCGAGCCGGAGCACCAGCAGGAGCTGATCGACGTCCTGGTCGAGGCGACGGAGGTGATGCGGACGATCGACGGCTTCATCTCCGCCAACCTCCACAAGAGCCGCGACGGGCGGCGGGTCGTGAACTACGTGCAGTGGCGCACGGAGGAGCACTTCGCGCGGATGCTGCAGGAGCCCCGCGCCCGCCCGCACATGGAGCGCGCCGCCGAGCTCGGCAGCTTCGACCCCATCACCTGCGACGTCACCTACGTCGGACGCGCCTGAGCGGACCGGTCCGGGTCACCGCCCCGGTGGGCGCCAGACCACCAGCGCCCCCGACGCCCGGCCCAGGGCCGAGCGCCGCGCCCGGCGTCCGGGGGGCACCGCCACGACGTCGCCCTGGGGCCCGGCCGCGAAGACCCGCGCGGACCGCTGAACGCGCGCGAGGGACTCCGTGAGCTCGTCGACCCGCGCCCGCAGCCGGTCGGTCTCCGCCTCGAGCTCCATGATCCGCTTGATGCCGGCGAGGTTGACGCCCTCCTCCTGGGAGAGGCGCTGCACCTCGCGCAGCAGCACCACGTCGCGCGCGGAGTAGCGCCGCCCGCGCCCGGCGGTGCGCCCCGGCGAGACCAGCCCGAGCCGGTCGTACTGGCGCAGGGTCTGCGGGTGCATCCCCGCGAGCTGCGCTGCGACGGAGATGACGAACACCGGCGCGTCGGGCGGCAGG
>CADCUY010000528.1 GCA_902806005.1 uncultured Quadrisphaera sp.
GCCCGGCACCGGCCGCGACCGGCTCGTCGGCGGACCGCTCGGGCACCAGCCCGCCGCCGACCGCGCCGCCGACCGGCGCCCGCTCCTGCTCGACGTCGTCCAGGGCGGCCAGGACGCGCTGGCGCATCGCCGGCGGCGGCACGACCTGCGCGCCCTGGCCCCAGGTGGCCGCGGCGGCCTGGAACTCGGCCAGCCGGGCCACGAGCACCGGCGAGCTGCGCAGCAGCGCCTCGACGTCGCGGCGCTCGGGGCCCTCGAGCACGTCGAGGGCGTACGCGGCGACCAGCGCGTCGATCTCGGCGCCGGGCCCGGTGTCGTCCGCGCGGCTCACGAGACCACCCGCAGGCCGTTGCGCAGCCGGATCAGCCCGTCGCGCAGGCGGGTCTTCACCGTCGGCACGGGCACGTCGAGGCGCGCGGAGATCTCCGCGGAGGTGAAGCCGCCCCAGTAGGCCAGCTCGACGGCCTCGCGCTGGAGGTCGGTCAGGGTGCTCAGGGCGCGGCGCACGCGCTGCTCGTCCTCGCGCTGCTCGACGGCCTCGGCCACCTCGTCGAACTCGCGGCGGGTGTCGCCGGCGACCACGCGGTCCTCGCGGTCCTCCGCGGCGCGCACCGAGCGCACCCGGTCGACGGCGCGCCGGTGCGCGATGGTCATCGCCCACGTCGACGCCGACGCGAGGGCGGGGTCGAAGCGGTCGGCCTGGCGCCACACCTCGAGCATCACGTCCTGAGCCACCTCCTCCGCCATCGCGTGGTTGCGCAGCACGGCGCGGGCGAGCCCGAGCACCTTGGGCGCGAGGGCGTCGTAGACCTCGGCGAAGGCCTCCCGGTCGCCCGTCGCCACCCTGGCCATGGCACCGGCCAGGGGGTCCGGGCCGCGCACCTGCCGGGACCGCGTCGGACGCGCCCACCGCTCCTGCTGCGCGCCGGTGGTGCCGGGAGCGGCCCCACCTGCGCCGGCACCACCGAGCAGGGCGCTGGCGCCCTGCTCGTCGCTGCCTGACTCGGTGTTCGGCACCAGACCTCCGGAGGATTGCTCGGCCGCCCCATCCTGGCGCTGCCACCCGGACGGGCCAACCGGTGCCGGGCTCAGCTGGTGGCCGGCGTGCGCCGGGGCGTCGTGGCGGCGCTCTTCGCCGCACCCTTCGCGGGGCTCTTCGCCTTCGCGGAGGTCTTCGCCGGGGCCTTGGCGGGCTTGCGCGCCGGCCGCTTGCCCCCGCCGGCCGCGTCGCGGGCCCGCTTGTCGGCGAGCAGCTCGGCGGCGCGCTCGATCGTGATGCTCTCGACGGCGTCGTCCTTGCGCAGGGTGGCGTTGACCGCGCCGTCGGTCACGTACGCCCCGAACCGGCCCTCCTTGACCACCACCGGAGCCCCGCTGGCCGGGTCGGTGCCCAGCTCGCGCAGCGGCGCCGCCGACGCCCCTGAGGCGCCGCGGCCCCGCTTGGGCTGCGCGTACAGGGCCAGCGCCTGCTCCAGGGTGACGTCGAAGATCTGCTCCTCGCCCTCGAGCGAGCGCGAGTCGGTGCCGCGCTTGAGGTAGGGCCCGTAGCGCCCGTTCTGCGCGGTGATCTCCTCGCCCGTGGCCGGGTCGACGCCCACGGTGCGCGGCAGGGACAGCAGGCGCAGCGCGTCGTCGAGGGTCACGGTGGCCGGCTGCATGGTGGAGAACAGCGAGCCGGTGCGGGGCTTGGCGCTCTTCGGCGCGCCCTCCTCCAGCACCTCGGTGACGTACGGCCCGTACCGGCCGGAGCGGGCGACGACCGCGCGGCCGGTGGCCGGGTCGGTGCCGAGCTCCCGCTCGCCGTCGCCCGAGGCCGCGAACAGCTCGCGCGCCTTCTCCACGGTCAGCTCGTCGGGCGCGACGTCGTCGGGCACCGACGCCCGCTGCACGCCGTCGGCTCCGCCTGCCACCTCCAGGTAGGGCCCGTAGCGGCCCACCCGCAGGGTGATGCCCTCGCCGATGTCGATGGAGTTGATGTCGCGGGCGTCGATGTCGCCCAGGTCGTCGACCAGGGGCTTGAGCCCACCGGGCCCGCTGCCGGGGCCGCCGGCGCCCGCCGGCCCGGTCCCGGCGCCGGGCCCGTCGCCGCCCACGCCCGCCCCGCCGCCGAAGTAGAACCGGCTCAGCCAGTCGGCGCGCTGCTCGGTGCCGCCCGCGATCCGGTCGAGGTCGTCCTCCATCGAGGCGGTGAAGTCGTAGTCGACCAGGGAGCCGAAGTGCTCCTCGAGCAGCCGGGTGACCGCGAAGGCGATCCACGTGGGCACCAGGGCCGTGCCCCGCCGCCACACGTAGCCGCGGTCGGTGATCGTCGCGATGGTCGACGCGTACGTCGAGGGCCGCCCGATCCCGCGCTCCTCGAGGGCCTTGACCAGGCTCGCCTCGGTGTAGCGCGGCGGCGGCGAGGTCTGGTGCCCGTCGGCCGCGGCCGAGGCGACGTCGATCCCCTGGCCGCGGGTGAGCTCGGGCAGCCGCCGCTCACCGCCGCCGTCGGCGCCCTCGGCGGCGTGCTGCTCCTCGTCGCGGCCCTCCTCGTAGGCGGCCATGAACCCGCGGAAGGTGATGACGGTGCCGGAGGCCGCGAGCTCGACGTCGCGGCGTCCCGGCGCGCCGTCGGCGGTGGTGGCCTCGACGGCGCCCCCGATCCGCACGCTGGCCGTGGAGCCCCGCGCGTCGGCCATCTGCGAGGCCACCGTGCGCTGCCAGATCAGCTCGTAGAGGCGGTACTCCTCGCCGCGCAGCGCCCCGGCCACCTGCGCCGGGGTGCGGAAGACGTCGCCGGCGGGTCGCACCGCCTCGTGCGCCTCCTGCGCGTTCTTGGACTTCGAGGCGTAGACGCGGGGCCGGTCGGGCACGAACTCGGGCCCGTACAGCTCGGTGGCCTGGCTGCGCGCGGCCCGCACCGCCTGGTCCGAGAGCGCCACCGAGTCGGTGCGCATGTAGGTGATGTAGCCGTTCTCGTACAGCGTCTGCGCCGTGCGCATCGTGGCCTTGGCCGAGCTGCGCAGCTTGCGCGAGGCCTCCTGCTGCAGCGTGGAGGTGGTGAAGGGGGCTGCCGGACGGCGGGTGTACGGCTTGGTCTCGACGCTGCGCACGGTCAGGGCGCCCGGCGCCGCGGCGCCCAGCCCGGTCGCGATCGCCGTCGCGGCCGGCTCGTCGAGGAGCACCGGCGCCGTCCCGGAGCGCGCCTGCAGGCGGCCGCGGTCGTCGAAGTCGCGGCCGGTGGCCACCCGCGCGCCGTCCACGGCGACCAGGCGGGTGGAGAAGCGCTCCTGCTGGCCGGCCGGCGCGTCGAGGGGGTCGAGCAGCGCGGTGACGTCCCAGTACGAGGCGGAGCGGAACGCCATCCGCTCGCGCTCGCGCTCGACGACCATCCGCGTGGCCACCGACTGCACGCGCCCGGCGGAGAGCCCGGCGCGCACCTTGCGCCACAGCACCGGGGAGACCTCGTAGCCGTAGAGCCGGTCGAGGATGCGGCGGGTCTCCTGCGCGTCGACCAGGTGCGCGTCGATGTCGCGCGTGTCGTCCAGCGCGCGGCGGATCGCCTCGGGGGTGATCTCGTGGAAGACCATCCGGCGCACGGGCACCTTGGGCTGGAGGGTCTGCAGCAGGTGCCAGGCGATGGCCTCGCCCTCGCGGTCCTCGTCGGTGGCGAGGTAGAGCTCGTCCGCGTCCTTGAGGGCCCGCTTGAGCTCGGCGACCTTCTTCTTCTTGTCGGCGTCGACGACGTAGTACGGCTCGAAGCCGTGGTCGACGTCGACGGCGAACTTGCCGAAGGGGCCCTTCTTCATCTCCGCGGGCAGCTCCGAGGGCTGCGGGAGGTCGCGGATGTGCCCGACGCTGGCCTCCACCTCGTACCCGGCGCCGAGGTAGCCGGCGATGGTGCGGGCCTTGGCGGGGGACTCGACGATCACCAGGCGCCTGGTCGTCTCTTGTGCGCGAGCGGCGCTGCGGGCCACGTGGTGCCTCTCCTGCTGCTGGTGGGTGCGGCACGACGGTAACCCCTCAGCGGGGCTGCCCGTGGCCCACCTGCGGCAGGGCACCCGGTCGCCCGCCGCCGCCGCGCACCGGCGCGAGCCCGCCGCCCGG
>CADCUY010000529.1 GCA_902806005.1 uncultured Quadrisphaera sp.
GCCGCCCTGCCGGGCGCCGCCGCCGAGCGGCGCCCCGACCTCGCGCCGGCGCTGGTGGTGCTCGCCGCCGACGCCCTGCGGGTCGAGCGCGGTGCGCTGCTCGCCGCCCACGGCGCGCCGCCCACCCGGCTGGTGGCGAACCTGCCCTACAACGTGGCGGTCCCGGTGCTGCTGCAGCTGCTCGAGCGCCTGCCCGAGCTGGTGGAGGTGCTCGTCATGGTGCAGACCGAGGTCGCCGAGCGCCTCGCCGCCCCGCCCGGCAGCCGCACCTACGGCGTCCCCTCGGTCAAGGCCGCCTGGTACGGGCAGGTGGAGATGGCCGGGTCGATCGGCCGCACCGTCTTCTGGCCCGTGCCCAACGTCGACTCCTCGCTGGTGCGCCTGCGCCGGCGCCCGGTGCCCGACGCCGACCGCGAGCAGGTCTTCGCCGTGGTCGACGCGGCCTTCGCCCAGCGCCGCAAGACCCTGCGGGCCGCGCTGGCGGGATGGGCCGGATCGCCGGCCGCCGCCGAGGCCGCGCTGGTCGCGGCCGGCGTCGACCCGCAGCTGCGCGGCGAGCGCCTGGCGCTGGCCCACTTCGTCGCGGTCGCCGAGCACCGGCCTGACGTTCCGTAGGCTTTCGTCACCGAGCGTTCGAGGCTGCTCCGACGGGTTCGCACCCGGGTGACCGTGGGTGCCCGTGCCGGCGACGCCGGTCACAGACTCGCCTCCGTGTCACTCCACGAGCTCAGCCCCGCGCCCGGCTCGCCCGTGGTGGGCGCCCCGCGCCCGAGGGCCCTGTGGCTGCCGTCCCGGGCGCGCACCGAGCGGCGGTCCTCGGTGACCTGGCTGCCCGGCTACGTCCGCCGGCTCGCGGCGGGCGACCTCGCCGCCATCGTCCTCTCCGGCGTGGTCGGCGTGCTGGTGCGCTTCGACGGGCTGCGCCCCGCAGGGGCGCGGCCCTCGACGATCGCGCTGGTGCTCGTGCTGCCCGCGCTGTGGGTCGCCTTCCTCGTCGCCTTCCGGGCCTACGAGGCGCGCTTCCTCGGCGTGGGCAGCGAGGAGTACACCCGCGTGCTGCGCGCCGGCGTCTTCACCCTCGCGCTGGTGGCCACCGCCTCCTGGGCGCTCGACCTCGGCATCGCGCGGGGCTTCGTGGTCATCGCGCTGCCGCTCGCCGTCGTGCTCACGCTGGCGTGGCGCTACGCCGCGCGCCGGCACCTGCACGCCCGCCGGGCGCAGGGCCGGTGCATGCAGGGCGTGCTCCTCGTCGGGCACGAGGCGGGGGTGCTGCAGATGCTCGGCCACCTGGAGCGCTCACGGCACCACGGCCTCGAGGTCGTCGGGGCGCTGCTCACCCGCGGCGCCGGCAGAGGTGGCGACCGGTCGGCGGCGCTCGCCGCCCACGGCGTTCCCGTGCTGGGCGACCTCGACGACGTCGCCGCGGTGGCCCGCGCCGAGGACGTCGACGCGGTGGTCGTGCTCCCCGGGCCGCTGCTCGACGGGCCGGCCGTGCGCCAGCTCGGCTGGGACCTCGAGCACAGCCGCGCCGAGCTGCTGATCGCCCCCGCTGCCGCCGAGCTCACCGGGCCCCGCGTCGCGGTCCGCCCCGTCAACGGGATGCCGCTGGTGCACCTGGGCCGGCCGGAGCACACCGGGTCTCGCCGGCTCGCGAAGGCGGCCTTCGACCGGGCGGCGGCGCTCGCCGGCCTGGCGGTGCTGGCCCTGCCCATGCTGGCGATCGCCCTCGCGGTGCGGCTGACCTCTCCGGGCCCGGCGTTCTACCGCCAGGAGCGGATCGGCAGGCTGGGGCAGCCGTTCGGGATGCTGAAGTTCCGCAGCATGGTCTCGGGCGCCGATGCGCTGGTCGCGGACCTGCGCGGGCGCAGCGAGGGCAACGGGGTCCTGTTCAAGATGCGGGCCGACCCGCGGGTGACCCGGGTGGGCCGGTTCCTGCGCGCGTACTCCCTCGACGAGCTGCCGCAGCTGATCAACGTGGTGCGCGGGGAGATGTCGCTGGTCGGCCCCCGTCCGCCGCTGGCGGCCGAGGTGGCGCACTACGGCGACGACGTGCACCGCCGGCTGCTCGTGCTGCCCGGGCTGACCGGGCTGTGGCAGATCAACGGGCGCTCGGACCTCTCCTGGGAGGAGTCGGTGCGCCTGGACCTGCGCTACGTGGAGAACTGGTCGTTCGCCTTCGACTTCGCGATCCTGTGGAGGACCTTCCGCGCCGTCGTGGCGCGGCACGGGGCGTACTGAGCCCGGCCGCGGCCCTCAGGGCCGTCCCGCTCCGCACGAGCCGTCACCACTCTACTGCGTGACGACTCGTGACGCTGCGCTGCACGAGTCGTGCACTCGGCGCACCTCCGTATGATTGCCCACCATTCGCCCTGTTCGTCGCACGCCCGGCGGCAGAGACTGGTAAGGATCGCCCCGCCCGCTGCGGCAGGGGCACTCACGTCCGCCGATGAGAGGCTCCGATGACGATCGGCCGTACCGGGTCCGCGACGACGACCGCACCTGGGCCCGCCGCACCGACGACCACCCGCTGGCCGCCGCGCCTGTCCGACATCACCGGCTACGAGGCGTCGGAGACCATCGCGTGGCTGCCGCCGTACGTGCGGGCTCTCGTGCTCGGCGACCTGCTGGCCATCGTCCTGTCGGTCGCCGCCGGGTACTTCCTGAACTTCCCCGTCCGCGAGAGCGGGCCCCTCGGTCTGACCGTCGTCGCCATGGTGGCCCTGCCGGTGCTGTGGGTCGGGACCCTCATGGCCTTCCGGGCCTACGAGGCCCGCTTCCTCGGCGTGGGCACCGAGGAGTACGACCGCGTGATGCGCGCCGCCGTGCTCGTGCTGGCCCTGGTGGCCACCGGCTCGTGGGCCTTCAAGCTCGAGGTCGCGCGCGGCTTCGTCGTCATCGCCCTGCCGATGGCCACCCTGCTCACCCTGGTCTGGCGCTACGCCGCGCGCCGGCACCTGCACGCCCGCCGGGCCCGGGGCGAGAGCCTCCAGAGCATGATCATCGCCGGGCACGGCGCCGGGGTGCTGTCGGTGCTCGCCCACATGTCCCGCTCGAGCCACCACGGCATGCAGGTGGTCGGGGTCTGCCTGCCCCGTCCGCAGGTGCCCGGCCAGGACTCGCTCGCGCGCGTGGGCCTGGCCCAGCGCGACATCCCCGTCGTGGGCTACCTCGACGAGGTGGCCCAGGTCGCCCGGCGCCTCGACGTCGACAGCGTGGTCGTGCTGCCCAGCCCGGAGCTGGACGGGCCGGCGCTGCGCCAGCTCGGCTGGGACCTCGAGGCCAGCCGCGCCGAGCTGCTGCTCGCCCCGGTGATCACCGAGATGATCGGCCCGCGCGTGGCCATCCGGCCGGTCAACGGCCTGTCGCTGCTGCACCTGAACCGGCCGGAGCACACCGGGTCGCGCCGCATCGCCAAGGCGCTGTTCGACCGCACGGCGGCGCTCGCCGGGCTGACCGTGCTGGCCCTGCCGATGCTGGCGATCGCCCTGGCCGTGCGGATGGACTCGCGGGGCCCGGCGTTCTACCGCCAGGAGCGGATCGGCAAGCTCGGGCAGCCGTTCGAGATGCTGAAGTTCCGCAGCATGGTCACCGACGCCGAGGACCGGCTGATCGACCTGCGCGAGCGCAGCGAGGGCAACGGGGTCCTGTTCAAGATGCGCGCCGACCCGCGGGTGACGCGGGTGGGCCGGTTCCTGCGGGCGTACTCCCTCGACGAGCTGCCCCAGCTGATCAACGTGGTGCGCGGGGAGATGTCGCTGGTCGGCCCCCGGCCGCCGCTGGCGGTCGAGGTGGCCCGGTACGGGCACGACGTCAGCCGGCGGCTGCTGGTCAAGCCCGGGCTGACCGGGCTGTGGCAGATCAACGGGCGCTCGGACCTCTCCTGGGAGGAGTCGGTGCGCCTGGACCTGCGGTACGTGGAGAACTGGTCCTTCGCCTTCGACTTCGCGATCCTGTGGAAGACCTTCCGGGCGGTCGTGGCGCGCAGCGGCGCCTACTGACCCGCGGCGTCCCGACCCTCCCGGGGGTTGGCCTACAGTCGCCGGGTGACCTCGAAGCTCGGTGAGCGGGTCGTCGTGCACGCTCCGGCGAAGGTCAACCTCGAGCTGCGCGTCGGCCCCCTGCAGGACGACGGCTACCACCCGCTCGTCTCGGTCTTCCAGGCCGTCTCGCTCTTCGAGGAGGTCGTCGCCTCGACCACCGCCAGCGGCACGGGCATCAGCGTGACCGTGCGCGGCCCCGGCGCGGCGCAGGTGCCCACCGACGGCAGCAACCTCGCCGTGCGCGCGGCCCGGCTGCTCGCCGAGCGGGCCGGGGTCGAGCCCGCCGCCCACCTCAGCCTGCGCAAGGCCGCCCCGGTCGCGGGCGGCATGGCCGGCGGGTCGGCCGACGCCGCGGCCACGCTGCTCGCCTGCGACCTGCTCTGGGACGCCGGGCTCAGCCGCGAGGAGCTGCTGGCCCTGGCGGCCGAGCTGGGCTCGGACGTGCCGTTCGCGCTGGTCGGCGGCACCGCGCTGGGCACCGGGCGCGGTGACCGGGTGACCCCGGTGCTGGCCCGCGGGGAGTTCCACTGGGTGCTGGCCCTCGCCGAGACGGGCCTGAGCACGCCCGCGGTCTACGCCGAGCACGACCGGCTGGTCGCCGCCGCGGCGGCCGTGCCCGACCTGGAGCCGCGGGTCTCCGACGACCTCGCTGCGGCGCTGCTGGCCGGCGACCCCGTCTCGCTCGGGGCGTGCCTGAGCAACGACCTCCAGGCCGCGGCCCTCTCCCTGCGGCCCGAGCTGCGCGCGGTCGTCCGGCTGGGGGAGGAGCACGGGGCCCTGGGGATCCTCCTCTCCGGCTCCGGGCCCACCGTGGCCCTGCTCGCCAGCGGCAGCGACCAGGCCCTGGAGCTGGCGGTGGCCCTGACCGCCTCCGGCGTCGCCGCCGACGTCCGGCGGGTCACCGGCCCGGTGCCGGGGGCTCGCCAGGTCGAGTCGGCCGCCGTCTCCCCGCTCCACCCCTCCCGCCGCGGGCGCTGAGCGTGGCTCACCTGGTCAACGCCGAGGGCGTGGTGGTGCGCGCCGGGGCGCGCACCGTGCTCGACGGCGTGTCCCTCGGGCTGGACGACGGCGCCCGGGTCGGCGTGGTCGGCCGCAACGGCGACGGGAAGTCGACCCTCCTCGGCGTGCTGGCCAGGACCAGGGCGCTGGACGCCGGACGGCTCACGCACGCCCGCGGGCTGCGCGTCGGCGCCCTGGCCCAGGCCGACGACCTCGACGGCGCCCGCACGGTGCTCCAGGCCGTCGTCGGCGACGTCGCCGAGCACACCTGGGCCGCCGACGCCGGCGTCCGCGCGGTGCTCGACGGGCTCCTCGGCGACGTCGGGCTCGCCGGGGCGCTGGAGGCCCCCGTGCACACCCTCAGCGGCGGCCAGCGCCGCCGGGTGAGCCTCGCGCGCCTGCTCGTCGGCGACCACGACCTGCTGCTGCTGGACGAGCCGACCAACCACCTCGACGTCGAGGGCGTCGCCTGGCTCGCCGAGCACCTGCGCACCCGCTGGCAGCCCGGGCGCGGCGGCCTGGTGGTCGTCACCCACGACCGGTGGTTCCTCGACGCGGTGGTCGAGCGCACCTGGGAGGTGCACGACGGCGTCGTCGACGCCTTCGACGGCGGGTACGCCGCCTACGTGCTGGCCCGCGCCGAGCGCGACCGGGTGGCCGCCGCGACGTCCGAGCGGCGCGCGAACCTGCTGCGCAAGGAGCTCGCCTGGCTGCGGCGCGGCCCGCCGGCGCGCACCTCCAAGCCGAAGTTCCGCATCGACGCCGCGAACGCGCTGATCGCCGACGAGCCGCCGGCGCGCGACAGCGTGGCGCTGGTGCGCACCGCCAGCGCCCGCCAGGGCAAGGACGTCGTCGACGTCGAGGGCGCGACCGTGCGCCTGGGCGAGCGGGTGCTCCTCGACGACGTCACCTGGCGCCTCGGCCCGGGCGACCGCGTGGGCGTGGTGGGGGTCAACGGCTCGGGCAAGACCACCCTGCTGCGCCTGCTCACCGGTGAGCTGGCCCCCGAGCACCTGGTCGGCGGGCGGGTGCGGCGGGGGAGCACCGTGCGCGCCGGGGTGCTCTCCCAGCACCTGGGCGAGCTGGAGGAGGTCGCGCACCTGCGGGTGCTCGAGGCCGTCGAGCGCGAGGGGCGGACGATCGTCGTCGACGGCAGGGAGACGCCCGCCTCCACCCTGGTCGAGCGCCTCGGCTTCCCCGCGGAGCGGGCCTGGACGCCGGTCGCGAAGCTCTCCGGCGGGGAGCGGCGCCGCCTGCAGCTGGCGCGCCTGATGATCCGGCAGCCGAACCTGCTGCTGCTCGACGAGCCCACCAACGACCTCGACACCGACACCCTGGCCGCGATGGAGGACGTGCTCGACGGCTTCGCGGGCACCCTGGTGGTGGTCAGCCACGACCGCTACCTGCTCGAGCGCACCACCGACACCCAGGTGGCCCTGCTCGGCGACGGGCACCTGCGCGGGCTCGTCGGCGGCGTGGAGGAGTACCTGGCGCTGCGGGCCTCCGCCAGCGCGCCCGCGGTGACCACCGCCACGGCCGGCACGGGAGCACCGGCAGCGGCCGCCCCCGCGGGGCAGCCGGCGGGGGGCGACGCGCGGGCGGCGCGCAAGGAGATGGCGCGCGTGGAGCGGCGCCTGGCCCGCCTCGAGGAGCAGGAGGCGAAGGTGCACGCGGCGATGGCGGAGCGGGCCAGCGACCACGGCGCGATCACGACGCTGAGCGAGGAGCTGCGCGCCCTGGTCGCCGAGCGCGACGAGCTCGAGGCGACCTGGCTGGACGCGGCCGAGACCGCCGGCTGACGCCCGGACCCCGCACTCGTGGGGGTACGTGGGCGTTGGAGGCCCCCGATGACGCGCATACCGCCACAAGTGCGGGTGGCCGTGGGTCTCAGTCCTCGAAGGGGAGCAGCAGCGCGCGCAGCTGCTGCGCCAGCGCCGCCGCCTGCGCCGGGTCCAGCGCGGCCAGCACCCGCCGCTCGCGGGCCAGGCGGTCGGCCAGCGCGGCGTCCACCGCCTGCGCCCCGGCGCCGGTCAGGCGCACGATCACCCCGCGCCGGTCGCCCGGGTCGGGCCGGCGGGCCACGAGCCCGCGGTCGACCAGGCGGTCGATGCGGTTGGTCATCGTGCCGCTGGTGACCAGGGTGGCCGCGGTCAGCGCCGACGGGGACAGCTCGTGGTGCCCCCCGGCGCGGCGCAGGGCGGCGAGCACGTCGAACTCCCACGGCTCCAGGCCGAAGGCGGCGAACGCGTCTCGGCGGGCCCGGTCCAGGTGCAGGGCCAGGCGGCTGACCCGGGAGAGCACCTGCAGCGGCGTGGTGTCGAGGTCGGGGCGCTCGCGCCGCCACGCCTCGACGACCGCGTCGACGTCGTCGCGCCGGGCGCTCGGCGGTGCCTGGTCGCTCACGGCGCCGGGGGCTCCATCAGCCCCGGCCGGCGCTCCATGCCCGACAGCCCGTTCCAGGCCAGGTTCACCACGTGCGCGGCGACGTCGGCCTTCGCCGGGCGCTGGGCGCCGAGCCACCACTGCCCGGTCAGCGCCACCATGCCCACGAGCATCTGCGCGTACATCGGCGCCGTCCGCGGGTCGAGGCCGCGGCGGGAGAACTCGTCGCTGAGCAGGTGCTCGACGGCCGTGGCGACGTCGCCGATCAGCGACGCGAACGTGCCCGTGGCCTGGGCCACGGGGGAGTCGCGCACGAGGATGCGGAACCCGTCGGTCGAGGTCTCGACGTAGCTCAGCAGCGCCAGCGCCGCCCGCTCGAGCAGCAGCCGCGGGTGGGAGCGCGGCTCGTCGAGCAGCGCCCTCATGATGGCGTCCAGCAGGGCGCTGACCTCGCGGTCGACGATCACCGCGTACAGGCCCTCCTTGCCGCCGAAGTGCTCGTAGACCACGGGCTTGGAGACCTGCGCGCGGACGGCGATCTCCTCGACGCTCGTGGCCTCGAAGCCCTTGTCGGCGAACAGCGCCCGGCCGACGTCGAGCAGCTGCTGGCGGCGCTGCGCTCCGGTCATGCGGGTGCGGCTCACCCGGCCATCCTGCCGGAGCGCGTCAGGCGCCCCGCCCGCCCCGGCGCCGTCGGCTGGCCCCGACGTCGGCGAGCACCGCCAGGAGGTCGGTGGCGGCGCGCTCGATGCTCAGGTGCTCGACGGCCCAGACCCGTCCGCGGGCGGCGGCGGCCCGCAGCCGGTCGGGGTCGCGCAGGTGCGCGGCGATCGCCGCGGCCAGGGCGTCGACGTCGTCGACCGGCACCAGGTCGCCGTGCGCGCCGTCGGCGAGCAGCAGGCGCGGGCCCGAGACGCAGTCGGCGGCGACCGTCGGCGTCCCGAGGATCATCGCCTCGGCGAGGCTCTGCCCGAAGCCCTCGTACCGGCTCGGCAGGCAGTACAGGTCGGCGGCGGCCATGGTGGGCAGCGGGTCGTCGGCGAAGCCGGGCAGGTGCACGCTGCCGCTGACGCCCAGCTCGGCGGCGAGGGCCTCCAGCGCGGCCCGGTCGGGGCCCTCGCCGAGGATCAGCAGCCGGTGCGGCTGGCCCCCGGCCACCACCTGCGCGTGCGCCCGGACCAGCACGTCGAAGCCCTTCTGGCCCTCCAGGCGCCCGACGCCGAGCACCAGGGCGCCGGGCCCGGAGGGCAGGGCCGGGGGTGGTGCGCTGCCGGCGGCCGCGATGCGCTCGACCTCCACGCCGTTCAGGGCCACGGCCACCCGCTCGGGGCGCACGCCGAGCTCGTGCACGGCGGACACCAGGCCGGGGGTGATGCACACCACCCGGTCGGCGCTGCGGTGGACCGCCCGGGTCACCGCGCGCAACCGCGGCGGCACCCAGCGCTGGATCGCGAGATCGGGGGCCGAGCGGACCACGGTGACGAAGGGGCGCCGCGTGAGGGACGCCGCCACCCGGGCCACCAGCAGGCCCGCCCCGTGGTGCTGGCCGGCCACCACGACGTCGGCGCGGAGGGCGCGGCGCACGACGTGCCACAGGCCGCTGGCCAGCACGTAGCGCCGGCGGGTCCCCGGGCGGGCGGGGTGCTCGGGGAGGACGTCGGGGGGGATGGGCGCCGCGTTGACGCCCCGGGTGTGCTCCAGCGCCACCAGGTGCACGTCGACGCCGGCGCGCGACCACTGCTGGACGAGCCGCAGCGTGGAGCGGACCCCGCCGTTCTCGTACAGGCGGCGCATGACGACGACGACCCCGAAGCCGGGGCCGGGGCCGGTCGTCGTCCTGGGCGCCGCCAGCGACGGGGCCTCGTTCGCTGCCACGGCGGCACGCTAGGAGCGGGCGTGCCGCCGTGGCGAGGGCGTGGTCGCCGGATCCCCCCGGTCAGGCGACGCGCGTCACCCCATCGGGTGCCCCGGCCGCCGCGGCGACGTCGGCGAGCACCCCGAGCAGCTCGGTGGCGGCGCGCTCGATGCTCAGGTGCTCGACGGCCCAGACCCGTCCGCGGGCGGCGGCGGCCCGCAGCCGGTCGGGGTCGCGCAGGTGCGCGGCGATCGCCGCGGCCAGGGCGTCGACGTCGTCGACCGGCACCAGGTCGCCGTGCGCGCCGTCGGCGAGCAGCAGGCGGGGCCCGGCCACGCAGTCGGCGGCGACCGTCGGCGTCCCCAGCAGCAGGGCCTCGGCGAGGCTCTGGCCGAAGCCCTCCCAGCGGCTGGGCAGGCAGAACAGGTCCGCCGCCGCGATGGTGGGCAGCGGGTCGTCGGCGAAGCCCGGCATCGTCACGCTGCCGCTCACGCCCAGCTCGGCCGCGAGGCCCTCGAGCAGCGCGCGGTCGGGACCCTCGCCGAGGATCAGCAGCCGGTGGGGGTGGCCCGCGGCCACCACCTGCGCGTGGGCCCGCACCAGCACGTCGAAGCCCTTCTGGCCCTCCAGGCGCCCGACGCCGACGACCAGCGGCCCCGGCCCCGCGGGCAGCTCCGGGGTCGGAGCGCTCGCGGCGGCGCGGATGCGCTCGACCTCCACCCCGTTGAGCACCACCGAGACCCGCTCCGGGCGCACGCCGAGCTCGAGGGCGGCCGGCACCAGGCCGGGGGAGATGCACACGACGCGGTCGGCGCTGCGGTACGCCGCCCGGGTGGCCGCGCGCAGCCGCGGCGGCACCCACCGGTCGATCGCCTGCCCGGGCGCCGAGCGGATCATCAGCACGAAGGGCCGGCGCGCCAGCAGCGACGCGGCCCGCCCGAGCAGCAGGCCCCAGCCGACGTCGCGCCCGGAGACCACGACGTCGGCGCGGCGCGCGAGCAGCACCAGCCGCGCGAGGCCCGGCACCAGCACCTGCCGCAGCCGCCGGGGCGTGCGGGTGGCGTAGCGGGGGTGCACGCCCGGCGGCATGGGCGCCGCGTTGCCGGGGTCGGGCCGCTGCAGCACGTACAGCACCACGGGCACGGCGGCCCGGGTCCACTGCTGCACCAGCCGCAGGGTCGAGCGGGCGCCGCCGTCCTCGGTCAGCCGCGGCTCGACCAGCACCACGCCGACCGGCGGGGCGCCGGCGGTCGGGGCGCCGGGTCGAGAGGGGGTCGCCGGGTCCGTCACGGGGGGAAGGTACCGCCGCCACGGGGCCTGGTACCGACCCGAGCGGGGCTGTCGGTGGTCGCTGCTCCGATGGGGTCGCCGATCAGCGCGACGACAGGAGGAGCCAGCGTGCGAGCGCACCCGGGGTCCAAAGGACACCCGCCGGAGCTGCGGGAGCAGGCCGCGGCGATGAGACGGGAGGGGCGGTCGCGCGCCGGCATAGCCCGGGAGCTGGACGTCGGTTTCGCCACGGTCGCTCGATGGTTCCGCGAGGACGGCGTTCCGGCGCCACGGCCTGAGCCCGGGCGGCGGTACGTCGCGCAGCTCGACGCTGTGCAGGAGCGGTGGGACCGCGAGCAGCTCGAGCAGGACAGCTTCCGCGATGTGGTCGGTCCGCTCAGCGACCGCGAGCTCATGCTGTTGGGCACGGCCATCTACTGGGCCGAAGGCGCCAAGAGCAAGCCATGGGCGCGGGCGCATCGCCTCTCCTTCATCAACAGCGACCGGACGATGATCGACGTGTTCCTGGCGTACCTCGCGCTCGTGGGTGTCCCTCGCGACCAGGTGACGTGCCGCCTGCACATCCACGAGTCCGCCGACGTGGCCGCCGCCGAGGACTACTGGAGGAGCGTCGTCGGCACCGGCGTCATCTGGCTCAGGACGACCCTGAAGCGCCACAACGTCGCCCCGAGCCGTCACAACACGGGCGGGGGCTATCGCGGTTGCCTGAGCGTCTGCGTCCGGCAGTCGGCGAAGGACTACCGCCGCATCGCCGGGACGTGGGACGGCATCGCCGGCGCTATCGTTGCAGCGTCACGGTCCCCCGTGGTCTAGAGGCAGGACGCCGGCCTTTGGAGCCGTGAGGCGCACGTTCGAACCGTGCCGGGGGAGCCAGGACGGCGGACCGGCCAGGCGGGGGCCCGCGGCCGGTTAGAGTCAGCCACGCCCAGTCCCCCTCGCTAGGGAGCTCGAGCGCGTGAGCCTTCGCCGTCCGGTCGCCGTGGTCGTCCTCGCCGCGGGTGAGGGCACCCGGATGCGCTCCGCGGTCCCCAAGGTGCTCCACCCCCTCGCCGGCCGGTCGCTGCTCGGCCACGCCCTGGCCGCCGCCCGCGGCGTCGACCCCGAGCACCTCGTGGTGGTCGTGCGCCACGCCCGCGACCTGGTCGCCGCGCACGTCGCCGAGACCGACCCCCGGGCGCTGGTCGCCGACCAGGACGAGGTGCCCGGCACCGGCCGGGCCGTGCAGTGCGGGCTCGACGGGCTCCCCGGCGGGGCGCTCGCCGCCGGCGGCACGGTGCTGGTCACCTACGGCGACGTGCCGCTGCTGCAGCCCGAGACCCTGCGGGCGCTGGCTGCCGCCCACGACGGCGCGGAGGGGCCCCGCCGCGCCGTCACCGTCCTCACCGCCGACCTGGCCGACCCCACCGGCTACGGCCGCGTCGTCCGCGACGAGGACGGCAGCGTCGCCGCGATCGTCGAGCACCGCGACGCCACCGACGCGCAGCGGGCGATCACCGAGGTCAACAGCGGCATCTACGCCTTCGACGCCGCCGTCCTCGCCGCCGCCCTGCCCCGCCTGGGCAGCGCCAACGACCAGGGCGAGGTCTACCTCACCGACGTCCTGGCCCTGGCCCGCGCCGACGGCGGCGCGGTGGCCGCGGTGCCCGTGGCCGACCAGTGGCAGACCGAGGGCGTCAACGACCGCGTGCAGCTGGCCCGCCTGCACGCCGAGGCCAACCGCCGCGCGATCCGGGCGCACCAGCTCGCCGGCGCCACCGTGGTCGACCCGACCACCACCTGGGTCGACGCCGGGGTGCGCCTGGGGCGCGACGTCACGCTGCTGCCCGGCACGGCCCTGCACGGCGCGACGGTGGTCGAGGACGGCGCGACGGTCGGCCCCGACACCACGCTGACCGACGTCCGGGTCGGGGCCGGCGCCAGCGTGGTGCGCACCCACGGCAGCGGTGCGGTGATCGGCGCCGGCGCCACCGTCGGGCCGTTCTCCTACCTGCGCCCGGGCACGGAGCTCGGCGAGGGCGGGAAGATCGGCGCCTTCGTCGAGACCAAGGGCGCCCGGATCGGGCGCGGCTCCAAGGTGCCGCACCTGAGCTACGTCGGCGACGCCGACATCGGCGAGGGCGTGAACATCGGCGCCGCCACCGTCTTCGTCAACTACGACGGGGTCGCCAAGCACCGCACCACCATCGGCGACCACGCCCGGATCGGCTCGGACACGATGCTCGTCGCCCCGCTGACCGTCGGCGACGGCGCCTACACCGCGGCCGGCTCGGTGATCACCGCTGACGTGCCCGCCGGCGCCATGGCCGTGGCCCGCGGCGTCCAGCGCAACGTGCGCGGCTGGGTCGAGCGCCGCCGCGCGGGCAGCCCCGCCG
>CADCUY010000530.1 GCA_902806005.1 uncultured Quadrisphaera sp.
TGACTATGGCCCTCCTCTGGTTCGGCACCGGGGGCGGTGCGGCGGGGGTGCGGGGGGTGGTGCTCGCCCGGTGGACCGGGCCCGGACGCGCGAAGAGCCCCGGCGCAGCTGCGCACGGGGCTCCGGGACGGCGGCGCGGCACGGGGCCGCGAGCCGAGGGCTCTGGTCACACCTGCGCTGGACGCCCGCGGTGCGGGGCCTTCGGCCACCCGGGAGGGCGGCGACCGGCGGTCTTGGGTGGCACCAGGCTACCACCGGGCACCGGTGCCCCCTGACGGCGCTGGGGAGCCCGGTCGCCGTCTGCAGGGGCGCAGGCGGCGTCCGGGCTCCCCAGCAGCGGGAGCGGGCCGGCGTCGTCAGGCGCCGACGGGCTCCTCGACGAGCAGGTTGCGCGTGCGGGCCGGGTCGACCGGCACGCCGGGGCCCTGGGTCGTCGCGAAGGTCGCCTTGGCCAGGTACCGGCCCTTGGACGACGCCGGCTTGAGCCGCAGCACCTCGTCGAGCGCCGCCGCGTAGTTCTCCACCAGCTGCTCCTCGGAGAACGAGGTGCGGCCGATGACGAAGTGCAGGTTGGCGTGCTTGTCGGTGCGGAACTCGATCTTCCCGCCCTTGATCTCGGTGACGGCCTTGGCGACGTCCATGGTGACCGTGCCGGTCTTGGGGTTCGGCATCAGCCCGCGGGGGCCGAGCACGCGGCCGAGCCGGCCGACCTTGCCCATGAGGTCGGGCGTGGCGACGGCGGCGTCGAAGTCGATGAACCCGCCGGCCACGCGCTCGATGAGCTCGTCGCCGCCGACCTCGTCGGCACCGGCGGCGACGGCGGCCTCGGCGCGCGGGCCGGTCGCGAAGACGATGACCCGCGCCACCTTGCCGGTGCCGTGCGGGAGGTTGACGGTGCCGCGCACCATCTGGTCGGCCTTGCGGGGGTCGACCCCGAGCCGGAACGCGACCTCGACGGTCGCGTCGTACTTGGCGACCGAGGTCTCCTTGGCCAGGCGCACGCCCGCGAGGGGGCTGTAGAGCTGGTCGTGGTCGATCTTCGCGGCGGCGTCGCGGTAGGCCTTGCTGCGCTTCATGTCTGCTCCTGTGGGAGTGCGGAGTCGTGGTGGTGCGGGCCAGCGCGGCCCTGCCACGGCGTGCGGTGCGCGCGGGCGGGCCGCGCGGCGCTGGGGGCTCTCAGCCCTGGACGGTGATGCCCATCGAGCGCGCGGTGCCCTCGATGATCTTGGCGGCGGCGTCGACGTCGTTGGCGTTGAGGTCGACCATCTTCTGCTCGGCGATCTCGCGGACCTGCTCGCGGGTCAGGGAGGCCACCTTGGCGGTGTGCGGCGTGGCCGAGCCCTTGGCGACGCCGGCCCGCTTCTTGATCAGCTCGGCCGCCGGGGGGGTCTTGAGGACGAAGGTGAACGAGCGGTCCTCGTAGACGGTGATCTCCACCGGCACGACGTTGCCGCGCTGCGTCTCGGTCGCGGCGTTGTACTGCTTGACGAACTCCATGATGTTCACGCCGTGCTGGCCCAGGGCGGGGCCGATGGGCGGGGCGGGCGTGGCCGCGCCGGCGTTGATCTGGAGCTTGATGAGCCCTGTGGCTCGCTTCTTGGGAGGCATCTCACGGCTTCTCTGTCGAGGGTGGGACCGGGCGCTGACCCGGCTGGTGCGGGGTGCGCGTCAGAGCTTGGCGACCTGGCCGAACGACAGCTCGACCGGCGTCTCGCGCCCGAAGATCGAGACGAGCACCTGCAGCTTGCGGGAGTCGGCGTTGATCTCGGAGATGGTGGCGGGCATCGTCTCGAAGGGGCCCTCCATGACGGTGACCGACTCGCCGACCTCGAAGTCGACGACGGTGGCGACCGCGGCCTTGGGCTTGGCCTCCTTGGGGGCCAGGCTCGGCGCCAGCATGGAGAACACCTCGTCGAGGCTCAGCGGCACCGGCTGGTGGGTGTTGCCCACGAACCCGGTGACGCCCGGGGTGTGCCGCACGGCGCCCCAGGACTGGTCGGTCAGGTCCATCCGCACCAGGACGTACCCGGGGATGCGCACGCGCCGGACCAGCTTGGGCTGGCCGTTCTTGATCTCGCGCACCTCCTCCATGGGCACCTCGACCTGGTGGATGTAGTCCTCCATGTTGAGGCTCGTGATCCGGCTCTCGAGGTTGCCCTTGACCCGGTTCTCGTAGCCCGCGTAGGAGTGGACGACGAACCAGTCGCCCGGGGAGCGGCGCAGCTGCTCCTTGAACTCCTGGACGGGGTCGACCTCCTCGTCCTCCTCGACGGGGGCGTCGGCCGGGGCGTCGACGGGGGCGACGGCGTCCTCGAGCGCGAGGTCGGCGTCGGGCTCGCCGTCCAGCGCGGTGCTCGTGGGCTGCTCAGACACGGTGGGACCTGCTTCCTGGGTTGCTGGCTGTCGGCCGGGGAGGGCGCGGCGTCAGCCGCCGAAGGCCCAGAACACCAGCTGGCCGAAGCCGTAGTCGAGGAGGGACACGTACGTCATGATCACCACGACGAAGACGAGCACCACGGCCGTGTACGTCAGCACCTGCTGGCGCGTGGGGTAGACGACCTTGCGGAGCTCGGCCACCACCTGGCGCAGGAAGACCGCGAGCCGCTCGAAGAGGCCGCCGCGGCGCTCGGGGCGCGGTGCGCCGGCGGTCGCCTCGTCGGCCGTGCTGACCGGGGGCTGGCTCACGCGCTCCCCTCCTGCCTGCTCGTGCCGGTCCGCTGCGGGCGGGCCGGCTGTGGTCGTGGTGGTCGTCGTGCTGGAGCAGGGCAGGCGGGACTCGAACCCGCAACCGCCGGTTTTGGAGACCGGTGCGCTACCAGTTGCGCCACTGCCCTTCGGCGGTCGGCCCCACCCGCTCGTGCGCTCCGGGCCGGTGGGCGGGGACGCTTCGCGGGCAGCACGCAGCCGCCGGTGGACCAGTGTACGTGCCCGGGCGCCGTCGGAGGGAACACGGCGGATCGAGCGGCAGCGCGGCGCGGGTGCACCCCGGGCCGCCGACCGGCGGCGGTGGGAGGATCACCGGTCGTGAGCGCCGCGCCGTCCGTCCCGTCCGCAGCCCCCTCCCCCGCCGGCCCGTCCCGCCGCGTCTCGGCGCGCGTCGGGGCGATCGCCGAGTCGGCCACCCTCGCCGTCGACGCGAAGGCCAAGGCGCTCAAGGCCGCCGGGCGCCCCGTGATCGGCTTCGGGGCCGGCGAGCCCGACTTCCCCACCCCGCCCGCCATCGTCGACGCCGCCGCGGCGGCCTGCCGGGTGCCGGCCAACCACCGCTACACGCCCGGCGCGGGGCTGCCGCAGCTGCGCGCGGCGATCGCCGCCAAGACCCTGCGCGACTCGGGCTACGAGGTGGCCCCCGAGCAGGTGCTGGTCACCAACGGCGGCAAGCAGGCCGTCTACACGGCCTTCGCCACCCTGCTCGACCCGGGCGACGAGGTGCTGCTGCCCACCCCGGCGTGGACCACCTACCCCGAGGCGATCCGGCTGGCCGGCGGCGTCCCGGTCGAGGTCTTCGCCGGCGAGGACCAGGGCTACCTGGTCACCGTCGAGCAGCTGGAGGCCGCCCGCACCCCTGCGACGAAGGTGCTGCTGTTCTGCTCGCCGTCGAACCCGACGGGGGCGGTCCACCCGCCCGAGGGCGTGCGGGCGATCGGCGAGTGGGCCCACGAGCACGGCCTCTGGGTGGTCACCGACGAGATCTACGAGCACCTGCTCTACGACGGCGCGCAGCTGGCCTCGCTGCCGGTGGAGGTGCCCGCCATGGCCGACCGCACCGTCGTGGTCAACGGCGTGGCCAAGACCTACGCGATGACCGGCTGGCGGGTCGGCTGGATGATCGCGCCGCCCGACGTGACCCGGGCCGCGACCAACCTCCAGTCGCACCTGACCTCCAACGTCGGCAACGTCAGCCAGCACGCGGCGCTCGCCGCCGTCTCCGGCGACCTCGAGGCGGTCGCGGCCATGCGCGAGGCCTTCGACCGGCGGCGCCGCACGATGGTGGGGATGCTCGACGCCGTCCCGGGCGTCTCCTGCCCGATGCCGAAGGGCGCCTTCTACGCCTACCCGAGCGTCC
>CADCUY010000531.1 GCA_902806005.1 uncultured Quadrisphaera sp.
CCCAGCGCGGCACCGTGCAGGCCCTCCAGCAGCGCTGGGAGCCGGTGCCCGTCGCCCGGCCGGCCGAGGACCCCGCGGGGGGCGCGCCGGCCCCGCCGGCGGCTCCGGTGCCGGCGGAGCAGGACCCGGCGACCGCGCCGGTGGCCCCCGAGCCGGGCAGCGGTGAGGCGTTCGCCGTGGTGCACGTGCCCCGGTTCGGCGACGCCGCCGTCATCGGCGCCGCCCAGGGCGTGGGGCTGGGGGAGGTGCTCAACGACGGGGTGCTCGGCCACTACCCGGGCACCGCGATGCCGGGCGCCGTGGGCAACGCGGCGTTCGCCGGGCACCGCACCACCTACGGCCGGCCGCTGGCGCGGATCGACGAGCTGGAGCCCGGCGACCCGCTCGTCGTCGAGCAGGGCGACGCCTGGTACGTCTACCGGGTCACCGGCGCCAGCGTCGTGGCGCCCGAGCAGGTGGAGGTGATCGCGCCCGTGCCCGGCGATCCCGGCGCCGAGCCCAGCCGCCGGCTGATCACCCTGACCGCGTGCCACCCCGAGTACTCCGCGCGCCAGCGCTACGTCGTGCACGGCGAGCTGGAGTCGTGGCAGCCGCGCAGCGCCGGGGTGCCCGCCGCGCTGGCCGGGTCGGCGCCCGCGCCGGCCGCGGGCTGAGCCGCCGTGTACGGCTGGCTGTGGCGCGCCCTCCCCGGGCCGGCCCCGGTGCGGGTGCTGCTGCTCGCGGTGCTGGCGGCGGTGGTCGTGGCGGTCCTCTTCCAGGTGGTGTTCCCCGCGGTCGCGCCGCTGGTGCCCGTCAACGACGGCACGGTGGACGGCGCCGGCGCTGCCAGCAGGGCCCCGCGGGCGCTGCTGGCAGCATGGGTGCCGTGAGCAGCCCCGCGAGGATCCTCGTCGTCGACAACTACGACAGCTTCGTGTGGACGATCGTCGGCTACCTGACCCAGCTCGGCGCCGACTGCACGGTCGTCCGCAACGACGCGGTCGGCCCCGAGGCCGCCGACGACGCCGACGGCGTGCTGCTCTCGCCGGGGCCCGGCACGCCCGCCGAGGCCGGGGTGAGCCCGGCGATGATCGCCCGTGCCGCGCAGACCGCCACGCCGCTGCTCGGGGTGTGCCTGGGCCACCAGGCGCTCGGGGAGGTCTACGGCGCCACGGTGACGCACGCGTCGGAGCTGCTGCACGGCAAGACCAGCGAGGTGCACCACGAGGGGGCCGGCGTGCTGGCGGGGCTGCCCGACCCGTTCACCGCCACGCGGTACCACTCGCTGGCCGTGGTCGACGAGACCGTGCCCGACGAGCTGGTGGTCACCGCCCGCACCGCCGGGGGCGTGGTGATGGGGCTGCAGCACCGCGAGCTGCCCCTGCACGGGGTGCAGTTCCACCCCGAGTCGGTGCTCACCGAGGGCGGGCACCGGCTGCTGGCCAACTGGCTGGAGCTGTGCGGCGCCGAGGGCGCCGTCGAGCGGTCAGCGGGCCTGGCGCCCCTCGTCCGGCGCTGACCCGGCGGCCCCCACGGGCCGGGCCTCAGTCGTCGTCGTTGCCGTTCCCGTTGCCGTTACCGCCGCTGTTGCCGTTCCCGTTCCCCTCGTCCTGCTGCTCGTTGGCCGCGGTGCTCGAGGGGCTGCTGCCCGACGGTGACGGGCTCTCCTCGCCCTCCGGGTCCTCCCCCTCGGACGGCGAGGGGCTGGGCTCCTCGGTCGGCGGCGGCGGGGGCACGGCGACGAACAGCGTGACCGTGGTGCCGGGCTCGACCTCGCCCGGCCCGGGCTCCTGGCGGATCACCTCGTCCGGGGCGACGTCGCCGTTGGGCTCCTCGACCACGACGGGCTCGTACCCGGCCCGCACCAGGGCGGCCTGGGCCGCGAAGACGTTCTGACCGACGTAGTCCTCCAGGACGGTCGAACCGGTGGAGAGGACGATGGCCACCACGGAACCGGGGGCGACCTGGGCGTCCGCCCCCGGATCGGTGCGGATGACCCGGCCCTCGGGCACGTCGGCGCTGGGCTCCTCCGTGGCGTCCCCGGCGCGGAGCCCGGCCGCCGAGAGGTTGTCACGAGCCTGCGACTCGGACTGCCCCGTCACGTCGGGAACCCCCACGGCGGCGGGGCCGCTGGAGACGGTCACCCGCACGTCCGAGCCCTCGGTCACCTCGGCTCCCGCCGCGGGGTCCTGGTCGATCACCGTGCCGTTGGGGGAGTCGTCGGCCTCGCGGCCCGCCTCGACGAAGGTCAGCCCGGCGGCGCCCAGCGCCTCGCGCGCCTCGCGGTCGGTGCCGTCGACGAGGTCGGGCACCGCCACCGTCACCACGGGCGCCGGGTCGTTGCTGGGCCCGGCGAGGTTCCACACCACGAGGCCGAGCAGCCCCAGGGCGGCGAGCACCGCGAGCACGATGCCGAAGACCGCGAGCCCGCTGCGGCGCTTCGGGTCGTCCTCGTCGCGGTCGCGCCCCCGCGCCCGGTCGACGCCGCCGGCTCCCAGCCCGGCGCCGGACACGCCTGCGGCCGCCGTCCGGTCGTGCGGGGCCTCGGCCTGGGCGCGGGTCATCGCCGCGGTCTCGGCCGCGGTGGGCGCCTGCGCCCGGGTCGGCGCCGCGCCGGCGGCGCCGACCAGGCCCGCGGCGGTGAGCGCCTGCGTGGCCTCGGTCGAGCTCGGCAGGGCCTGCGTCGCCATCACGCCCACGGGCGGCGCCCCCACCGAGCGGCCGTCCACGGCGGCGAGGAGGTCGCGGCGGAAGCTCGCGGCGTCCGGGTAGCGCTCGTCGCGGTCCTTGGCCAGGGCCTTCAGCACCACCCGGTCGAGGGCGTCGGAGACCGCCCGGTTGTACCGGCTCGGCGGGTCGGGGACCTCCCGGACGTGCTGGTAGGCCACCGAGACGGGCGAGTCGCCCACGAACGGCGGGCGGCCCGTCAGCAGCTCGTAGAGCAGGCAGCCGGTCGAGTACAGGTCGGTGCGCGCGTCGACGGTCTCCCCGCGGGCCTGCTCCGGGGAGAGGTACTGGGCGGTGCCGATGACGGCGCTGGTCTGGGTCATCGTCGCCGAGGTGTCGGCCAGGGCCCGGGCGATCCCGAAGTCCATCACCTTGATCGCGCCGTCCGGGGTGACCATGACGTTCGCGGGCTTGATGTCGCGGTGGATGATGCCCTGGCGGTGGCTGTAGTCCAGCGCGGTCAGCACCCCCGCGGTGATCTCCGCGGCCCGCTCGGTGCCCATGCCCGAGCCGTGGCCGTCGTCCGCGGCGGTCAGCAGCTCCTTGGCGGTCTGCCCCTCGACGTACTCCATGACGATGTACGGCAGCCGCGCGGGCGCCCCGCCGGGCTGGGCGAACGTGTCCTCGCCGGTGTCGTAGACGGCGACGACGGACGGGTGGTTCAGCGCCGCGGACGAGTGCGCCTCGCGGCGGAACCGGGCCTGGAAGACCGGGTCGCGGGCGAGGTCGGGGCGCAGCATCTTCACCGCGACGAGCCGGCCGAGGCGGCTGTCGCGGCTGAGGTGCACCTCGGCCATGCCTCCGCGCCCCAGGACCTCGCCGACCTCGTAGCGGTCGCCGAGCCTGCGCGGAGCGTCGTTCTCGGGGTTCACCCAGTGCCGTCCTCGGAGCCGTCCTCAGCGTCGCTTCGATCGGGGTCGACGGTAGCCGCCGCTCCGTCGGTGGGCTCCGCCGACGCGGCGGGGAGGGGCCTGGCGATCGGGGTCGACGGCGGCAGCACGGTGGTCGACGACGGCGCGGAGGCCGGGGACGTCGTGGGGCTGCCCGTGCTGGTCGGCGAGCCGGTCGAGGTCGGCGGCGGCGCGGTCGTCGTGCCCGTGGTCGGGGTCGGCGTGCTCGTCGGCGACCCGGTCGGGGGCGCCGGCTCCGCGGCGGTGCTCGACGGGGGCTCGGTGGGCGGGGCGGTGGTCTCCGCGGGCGCCTCCGTCTCCGGCGGCGGCGCGGGCTCCTCGCTCGGCTCCTCGCTGGGACCGGTCGTCGGCTCGGCGCTCGGCTCCGGCGCGCTCGGGGGCGCGGGCTCGGTGGTCGCCGGCGGGGCCGAGGTGGTGGTGGGGGCGGGCGCCGGGGCGTCCTCGCGG
>CADCUY010000532.1 GCA_902806005.1 uncultured Quadrisphaera sp.
GAGGGTGCCGGCCCAGTGGTCGGCGACGGCGCGGCACAGGCCCAGCAGCTCGACGTCGAGCACCGGCTCGGCGGAGACCACGCGGCGCAGGGGCGCGAGGCGCCCGGCGTGCTCGGCGACGGCCTTGCGCGCGGTGACGAAGCCCTCGACGTCCTGGCCGGCGAAGCGGACGCGCACCCGCACGCCGGGCTGCGCGCTCGCGCCCATCGAGGCGGGCACGGCGTACTCGAAGGGCCGGTCGAGGTGGGCGAGGCCGACGTCGACGACCACCTCCGCGACGGGGTCGACGTCCGCGGGCGGCTCGACGGGCTTCGGGCCGGCGGAAGCTCCGGCGCCAGGCCGCGCGCGCCGCCGGGGCGACGCGCCGCTGCTCGTCTCCGGCCGTGTCGCGGTCACCCGGCCATCACAGCAGAGGCGGGCGACACGGAGGACGGACCGATCCACAGTCGCGGATCCCTGCGCCATGATGCCCGGGCGGGACTGCCGATGCCCCAGCCGACCGTGGTCCGGAGGCACGATGTACCGCGACATCCCGCACCTGGTGACCGGTGGCCTGCTGCTGCTGGCGCTGAGCCTGCTCGTCACCCTGCTGTCCCCTGACCTCGCCCTGGGGGGCGCAGGCGGTGCGTTCGCCGCCTGGGTCCAGACCGCGACCTTCGTGCTGGGCATGATCTGCCTCGGCGGACAGGTGCTGGCCTCCGCGCTCCACGGTGCACCGGCACCCGTGACGACCGATCGCGACGCGACGACCGAGGGGCGCGGATGACCGGTCAGCGGTGCTCGCCAGCGCAGGAGGATCGGCCTGGCCGCCGTCGTGGCCGGTTCCACGCCGTGCTGCTGCTCGGCGTGCTCCTCGCGCTGACCGCGGCCGGGTGCTCGGACGGCGGAGGTCAGGGGATGCGCGGAGCGGACGGTCGCCCCATCACCCTGCCGGACCGGGGCGCCCCCGACATCCGGGACTGGTACGACCAGCTGCGCGCGGTGCGCGCGGACCCGGAGCACACCGTCGAAGGGACCATGGCCGCCTGCATGCGAGCGGCTGGGTGGCTCTACGTGGCCCTCCCCCGCGACGCCTTCTCCTCCGCCCCCCTGCCTGCCTCCTGGGCGGACGACGAGCGGGTGCTCGTCACCGCCACCGGCTACCAGCTGGTCCCGCAGCTGCCGTGGGAGCACGGAACGGTCAACGCCGGCCGAGAGGGGCTCAGTGCCGCACAGGACGCCGCCTTCAGCACCGCGTTGAGCGGCCCGGTGGAGGAGTCCATCGACGTCGACGACCCCGTGGTCGGGGGTACCGTCGGCCACCCCGCGTCAGGGTGCCGCGCCGAGGCGGTCACCGAGGTCTACGGGAGCGTCGAGGCCTACCTGGCCGCCGACTCGCTGGCGGGCAACCTGCACCTGCAGGCCCTGGCGGCTGCCGCCGACTCCTCCGACGTCGCTGTGCTCGACCGGCGCTGGCGGGAGTGCCTGGCTGAGGCCCTCGGCGACGAGGCGCCGCGGGACGTCGATGAGTCCTGGCAGGCGGTCGCGGCGGTCATGGAGGAGGTCGGTGAGGACGGGCCCATCGCCCTCACCACCGGCGCCAGTGGGCGCCTCGCCGCGGCTGACGCCACGTGTCGGGTCTCCACCGGGTACACCACGGCGCGGGCTGCCGTGGAGGACCGCCACCTCAGCGCCTGGCGCGACGCCTACGCCACCGAGGCCGCCGCCGCTCGATCCCTGTACGAGCGCGCGGCTCAGTCCCGCGCCTGAAGCCGGCAGGTGCGGGCGCGGGGTCCCCGCTCAGTCCGGCAGGACGGTGATGGGGCACCGAGGGCCGGATGCCCGCGACAGCCTGCCGTCCAGGGTCACGAGCTCACAGCCGAGCGCCTCCGCGAGGGCGACGTAGCAGGCGTCGTACGCGGTGACGTCCTGACGCAACCCCCAGACGCGCCCCAGGTGGTCGCTCATCGGGTGCCTGATCAGGCCCAGCCTGCGCCAGGTCGCCAGCTGCACTGCTGCTGTGCCGCCGTCGACGCGCCCCGACGCTGCTTGACGGCGCAGGACGTGCGCCACCTCGGCGTCCACCAGGTGGGGAGCGTGGAGCTCTTCGGCGCTCAGCAGTCGTCGAGCCTCCCCGGCGATGGTGAGGCCGGCGACGGCCGCGGACGCGTCCACGACGATCACCGTGCGGCACGGCCCTCGTCGACGACCTCGAGGATCTGCGCGGCGGTGATCGGCAGGTCGGGCAGTGCGTCCAAGAAGGCCTGGTTGTCGGCCCTGCGCGAGATCTGGGCGAGCTCGCGCACGGCCAGAGCGTTCACCGACATGGACTCCCGGGCCGCCAGACGCTCGAGGCGCTCGGCGACCTCGTCCGGGACGTTGCGGAGGTACAGGGTCTTCACATCAGTGATGCTAGCAGAGTGCTTGCATCCTGCGACAGGACTCAGGCGCCGACGGCGTCGCGCAGGGCGTCGGCGCGGTCGGTGCGCTCCCAGGTGAAGTCGGGCAGCGCGCGCCCGAAGTGCCCGTGCGCGGCGGTGGCGGTGTAGATCGGCCGCAGCAGGTCGAGGGCGGCCACGATGGCCGCGGGGCGCAGGTCGAAGACCTCGCGGATGGCGCCGGTGAGCTTGACGACGTCCACGGTCTCGGTGCCGAAGGTCTCCACGTACAGGCCCACGGGGTGCGCCGCGCCGATGGCGTAGGCGACCTGCACCTCGCAGCGCCGCGCGAGCCCGGCGGCGACGACGTTCTTGGCCACCCAGCGCATCGCGTACGCCCCCGAGCGGTCGACCTTGGAGGGGTCCTTGCCCGAGAACGCCCCGCCGCCGTGCCGGGCGTAGCCGCCGTAGGTGTCGACGATGATCTTCCGGCCGGTCAGCCCGGCGTCGCCCATCGGCCCGCCCGTGACGAACGTGCCGGAGGGGTTGACCAGCGTGCGCACCGCGGAGCTGTCGAGGTCGAGGTCGGCGATCACCGGGGCGATCACGTGCTCGACCACCTCGGGCGCCAGCTGCCCCTCCAGGGAGATGCCGGGGGCGTGCTGGGTGGAGAGCACGACGGTGTCGAGGGTCACGGCCCGCTCGCCGTCGTAGCCGATGGTCACCTGGGTCTTGCCGTCCGGGCGCAGGTAGGGCAGCAGCCCCTCGCGGCGCACGGCCGAGAGCCGCTCGGAGAGCCGGTGCGCCAGCCAGATCGGCAGCGGCATGAGCTCCGGGGTGTCGTCGTCGGCGTAGCCGAACATCAGGCCCTGGTCGCCGGCGCCCTGGAGCTCGAACGGGTCGCCGCCCTCTGGGCCGCCGCGCGACTCCAGCGCCCGGTCCACGCCCGCCGCGATGTCCGTGGACTGCTGGCCGATGGAGACCTGCACCCCGCACGAGCGGCCGTCGAAGCCCTTGTCGGAGGAGTCGTAGCCGATGCCGAGGATCGTCTCGCGGACGATCTGCGGGATCTCCACGTAGCCGGAGGTGCTCACCTCGCCGGCCACGTGCACCAGCCCGGTGGTCACCATCGTCTCGACGGCGACCCGGCTCTGCGCGTCCTCCCGCAGCAGCGCGTCGAGGATGGCGTCGCTGACCTGGTCGCAGATCTTGTCGGGGTGCCCCTCGGTGACCGACTCGGAGGTGAACAGGCGCAGGCCGGCGGCAGCGGGGTGGGTCACGACGCTCCAGGGACGGATCGGACGGGTCGCGCCACTCTAGCCACGGGGCGCGGACGCGCTCCTCGTCGCTACAGCGGCCCGAGGCGGCGCACCACGACGTCCCAGACCGCCTCGGCGACGACCTCCTTGGGCGCCGGGCCCACGGCCGTGGCGCTCGGCTCGGCGCCCGGGCCCCCGGGGCCCCGCTCGAGGAGCACCGCGGTCGAGGGCACCGGGCCGAAGCCGCGCCCGCCGCCGACCTCGTTGACCACGACGAGGTCGGCGCCCTTGCGGGCGAGCTTGGCCCGGCCGTGGTCGAGCACGCTGCCGTCGGCGTCCCCGGTCTCGGCGGCGAAGCCGACGACGACGGCGTGCCGCGGCACGGTGCCCGCGGCGCGCGCGGCGACCACC
>CADCUY010000533.1 GCA_902806005.1 uncultured Quadrisphaera sp.
CCAGCCCTGCCGCCGGCCCGGGCGGGCACGCCGCCGGTCCTGCGGGACCCGCGGGCCCGGACGGCGCCGTGGCTACCCTCGCCACGGTGAGCCGCTACGCGTACCTCGGGCCCGTGGGCACCTTCACCGAGACCGCGCTCGCGCTGGTCACCGGCGGCGCCCCGGCCGAGCGCGAGGCCTTCCCCAGCGTCGACGCCGCCCTCGAGGCGGTGCGCACCGGCCGGTGCGACGTCGCCGTGGTGCCGATCGAGAACTCCGTCGAGGGCGGGGTCACCGCCACCCTCGACGCCCTCGCGGCCGGCGACCCGCTGCTCGTCGTGGGCGAGGTGCTGGTGCCCGTGGCCTTCGTGCTCGCCGCCCGCCCCGGCACCGCGCTGGCCGGCGTCACCCGCGTCGCCAGCCACCCGCACGCCCTCGCCCAGTGCCGCGGCTGGCTCGCCGAGCACCTGCCGCACGCCGCCACCGTGCCCAGCCTGTCCACCTCCGCCGCGGCGCAGGCCCTGGCCGAGGGCGTCGCCACCCACGACGCCGCGCTGTGCGCGCAGGCCGCGGCCACCGCGTTCGGGCTCGCCGTGCTCGCCGAGGGCGTCGCCGACCGGGCCACCGCCGTCACCCGCTTCGTCCTGGTCGCGCGCCCGGGCGCCGTGCCCGCGCCCACGGGGGCCGACAAGACGACCGTGGTGGCCTACCTGCGCCAGGACCGCGCCGGGGCCCTGCTGGAGCTGCTGGAGCAGTTCGCGACCCGCGGGGTGAACCTCTCGCGGATCGAGTCGCGCCCGGTGGGCACCGCGCTCGGCCTGTACTGCTTCTCGATCGACTGCGAGGGCCACGCCGCCGACCCCCGCGTCGGCGAGGCCCTCACGGGCCTGCGGCGGGTGACGGCCGACCTGCGCTTCCTCGGCTCCTACCCGCGCGCCGACGGCGTGGCCCCCGAGGTGGCCCCGGGCACGGCGGACGCCGACTTCACCGAGGCGCGCGCCTGGCTGCAGGGCCTGCTCGACAGCCCTGCGGGCGGCTAGCGCGCGCGGGCTCCCGCCCCGGCCCGCTCCGCCTCGCCGGGCGCCGGCTCCTTGGCGCCGGTGCCGGGGGCCACGCGCACCAGCAGCACCTTCTCGTCCACCCGCACCCGCATCTCCACGACCACGCCCACGGGGTCGCCGTCGAGCTGCGCCTCCTGCGGGGGGTCCACGCGCATCACCACCGTGCGCGCCCGCCAGGAGTCGAGGCTGGCGTCGCCGCCGCGCCGCCGGGTGACCACCCGGCCCACCACCCCCAGCCACTGCCCCACGTTGCGCGGGCCGATCGCGACGACGTCGAGCCAGCCGTCGTCGACCTCGGCGTCGGGCATCAGCGCCAGCCCGCCCTGGAGGCGGCCGACGTTGCCGACGACCACGGTGCGCACCCGGCGGGTGTGGGTCTCGCCGTCGAGGGTCAGGCGCACCTTCGCCCGCTTGCCCGAGAAGTGCTGGAGCCCCGAGACCACGTAGGCCGCCGAGCCCACCCGGGCCTTCAGCGCCTCCGGCGCGTTGGCCATGATCGCGGCGTCGAAGCCCATGCCGGCCATCACCAGGAACGCCCGCTCCTCGGGGCGCTCCTTCTCCTCGCCCTCGGGGGTGACCATGGTGACCCAGCCGACGTCGACCGCGCGGTCCTCGCCGGTCAGCGCGACGCGGGTGGCGGTCTCGGCGTCGCTCGGGCTGAGCTCCGCGCTGCGCGGGGTCACCACGTCGAGGTTGCGGGCCAGCAGGTTGCCGGTGCCCGCCGGCACCAGCCCGATGGGCACGCCCGAGCCGGCGAGCACCTGGCCCACGCACCGCACGGTGCCGTCGCCGCCGCACGCCAGCACGATCTCGGCGCCCGCCTCCAGCGCCGCGCGGGTCTGCCCGACCCCGGGATCCTCCGCGGTGGTCTCCAGCCACAGCGGCACGGCCCACCCGGCGTCCGCGGCGCCGCGCTCGATCGCCGCCCGCAGCGGGCCGACGTCCTCGAACTTGCTCGGGTTGACCACCACGGCGGGCAGGCGCTTGGCCGGCTCGGGCTGCTCGGCCGGCTCCTGGGCGGGCTGCTCGGCGGGAACCCGGTCGGCGGCGGCCCGCGCGCCGTCGTCGCGGGCCCGTCCGCGCCGGCGGCTGACGACGGTGGCCGCGGCGACGAGCACGGCCACGACGGCCAGCACCGCCACCAGGACGACGAGCTCGAGGGTCTGCACCTGCGCACGGTAGCGACGGCCGGTGCTCCCGGCCCGCCGCGCCGTAGGCTCTGCCCGCGTGATCGACCTGAAGCTGCTCCGCGAGAGCCCCGACGCCGTCCGCGCCAGCCAGAGCCGCCGCGGCGCCGACGTGGAGCTGGTCGAGCGGGCCGTGGCCCTCGACGCGGCGCGGCGCGCCGCCACCGCCCGCGCCGAGTCGCTGCGCGCCGAGCAGAAGGCGGTGGGCCGGGGCGTCTCCGCCGCCTCGGGCGAGGAGCGGGCGGCGCTGCTCGGACGCGGCCGCGCCCTGGCCGCCGAGGTCAAGGAGGCCGCGGCGGCCCTGGAGGCGATCGCCGCCGACGCCGAGGCCGCGCTGGCCGCGCTGCCCAACGTCGTGGAGCCGGGGGTGCCGCCGGGCGGCGAGGACGACTACGTGGTGCTGCGCGAGGTCGGCGCCGTGGAGGTGCGCGACTTCCCGGTGCGCGACCACCTCGAGCTCGGCCAGGGCCTGCGCGCGATCGACACCGAGCGGGGGGCGAAGGTCTCGGGTTCGCGCTTCTACTTCCTCACCGGCGTGGGGGCGCGCCTGGAGCTGGCGCTGCTGAACCTGGCGGTCGACACCGCGCTCGCCGCCGGCTTCACGCCGATGATCACCCCCACCCTGGTGCGCCCGCAGGTGATGGCCGGCACGGGCTACCTGGGGGCGCACGCCGACGAGGTGTACCGCCTGGAGGCCGACGACCTGTACCTCGTGGGCACCTCGGAGGTGGCCCTGGCCGGCTACCACGCCGACGAGGTGCTCGACCTCTCGGGCGGGCCGCTGCGCTACGCCGGCTGGTCGGCCTGCTACCGCCGCGAGGCGGGCTCCTACGGGCGCGACACCCGCGGGATCATCCGCGTGCACCAGTTCCACAAGGTCGAGATGTTCAGCTTCGCCCGCGCCGAGGACGCCGCCGCCGAGCACGAGCGGCTGCTGGCCTGGGAGGAGGGGATGCTGGCCGCCGTGGAGCTGCCCTACCGCGTGATCGACGTCGCCGCCGGCGACCTGGGCGCCTCGGCCGCCCGCAAGTACGACTGCGAGGCGTGGCTGCCCTCGCAGTCCCGGTGGCTGGAGCTGACCTCCACCTCGAACTGCACGACGTTCCAGGCGCGCCGCCTCGGCATCCGCGAGAAGGGCCCGGACGGCGCGAACCGCCCCGTGGCCACCCTCAACGGCACCCTGGCCACCACCCGGTGGCTCGTGGCGATCCTGGAGAACCACCAGCGCGCCGACGGGTCCGTGGCCGTGCCCGCGGCGCTGCGGCCCTACCTCGGCGGGCTCGAGGTGCTGGCGCCCGCCACCTGAGGGGCGCCGGCGGGGCTGCCCTCGGCCTCCAGCCGGGCCACCAGCGCCGGCGGGGCCACCGCGCGGAAGGAGGAGTCGAGCAGCTCGGCCACCTCCTGCCAGTCGGCGTCGTCGAGGTCGAGCCCCAGCCAGCCCGCCGCCCCGTAGTAGGCGGGCACGAAGACCCGCGGGTCCTGGGCCAGGGCGGCGCGCTCGTCCTCCTCGGGCCGGAACGCCACCGACCGCGGGTGGGCCCGCCCCTTCTCACCCGTGCCGCAGACGGCGAACAGGCGACCGGCCCGGAAGGCCCGCTGCCCGTGGGTCTCCACCTCCGCGGCCCCGGGGAAGGCCAGGGCCAGCGCCCGCAGCCGGGCGAGCACCGGGTCGTCCCCGCCGGTCGTCGTCTCCAGCGCCACGGCGCTGATCCTGGAGGGCCGGGCAGGTGAGCGGAAGGGGCGTCGTCCGCCCGGCGCACTAGTGTTCGCCGACGCGCCTGCGCGATCGAGCACGCCCTACCCCCGGGAGCCCTCCGTGACGACACCGACGCCGCTGTCCACCGCCGCCCTGAGCAGCCTCGGGGAGCGGGTCCCGGTGCCCACGTACGACCGGTCGGCCGTCACCACCGGCATCGTGCACATCGGCGTCGGCGGGTTCCACCGCGCCCACCAGGCGATGTACCTCGACCGGCTGATGGAGCAGGGGAAGGCCCTGGAGTGGGGCATCTGCGGCGTCGGCGTGCTGCCCGGCGACGCCCGCATGCGCGACGCCCTGAAGGCCCAGGACGGGCTGTACACCCTGGTGCTCCGCCACCCCGACGGCACCCTGGAGCCCCGGGTGGTCGGCTCGGTCGTCGACTACCTCTTCGCGCCCGACGACCCCGAGGGCGTGGTCGAGCGGATGGTCGACCCCGCCACCCGGATCGTCTCGCTGACCGTCACCGAGGGCGGCTACGACATCCACCCGGTCACCGGCGAGTTCGACCCGCCGCCGGCCCTGCTGGCCGACCTCGAGGCGGTCGGCGCCGGCCGGCCGCCGACGACCATGTTCGGGCTGGTCACCGAGGCCCTGGCCCGCCGGCGCGAGCGCGGCGTCGCGCCGTTCACCGTGATGTCGTGCGACAACCTGCAGGGCAACGGCCACCTGGCGCAGAAGGCGTTCACCGCCTTCGCGACCCTGCGCGACCCCGAGCTGGGCGCGTGGGTGGGCAGCGAGGTGGCGTTCCCGAGCTCCATGGTCGACCGGATCACGCCGGCCACCACCCCCGAGGCCGTGGCGATGGTCGCCGAGCGGTTCGGCGTCGACGACGCCTGGCCGGTGGTCGCCGAGCCCTTCGCGCAGTGGGCGCTGGAGGACCGGTTCACCCTCGGCCGGCCCCCGCTGGAGGACGTCGGGGTGCAGGTGGTCGACGACGTCACCCCCTACGAGCTGATGAAGCTCCGCCTGCTCAACGCCAGCCACCAGGCCCTGTGCTACCTGGGGCACCTGACCGGCTACCGGCTGGTGCACGAGGTGGCGCAGGACCCGCTGTTCGCGCGGTTCCTGCTCGCGTACATGGACGACGAGGCGACCCCCACGCTGGCGGAGGTGCCCGGGGTCGACCTGGTCGACTACAAGCGCACCCTGATCGAGCGCTTCTCGAACGAGGGCGTGCGCGACACCGTGGCGCGGCTGTGCGCCGACAGCTCCGACCGGATCCCGAAGTGGCTGGTGCCGGTGGTGCGCGAGAACCTCGCCGCCGGCGGCCAGGTGCGCCTCTCGGCCCTGGTCGTGGCCAGCTGGGCCCGCTACGCCGAGGGCGTCGACGAGCAGGGCGAGCCGATCGAGGTGGTCGACCGGCTCGCCGGGCAGCTGACGGCGGTCGCCCGCCGCCAGCACGAGGAGCCGCTGGTGTTCCTCGAGGACCGCGGCCTGTTCGGCGACCTCGTCGACGACGAGCGCTTCACCGGGGCCTACCGCGACGCGCTGGCGTCGCTGCACGCCCGGGGCGCCCGGGCCACGCTGGAGGCCGCGCTGCGCGGCTGACGCGCGCGGCCGGCGCCACGGCGCCTCCCGAGCACCCCCCCGGGAGCGTTACGCAACCGTGATCCACGACTGGCCCCGATGTCGTTGACAACGATTGCACGGCCGCCCCACACTCACCACGCACCAGACGACGACGTCGAGGGGGTGGGGACCGTGGGCAGCGCCGGTACGCGCGTCACGCTCGTGGACGTCGCCTCCGCCTCGGGGGTCAGCCCCTCCACCGCCTCCCGCGCCCTGCACGGCGGCGCCGGCGTCCGCGAGGAGCTGGCCTTCCGGGTGCGCGCCGCCGCCGAGTCCCTGGGCTACCAGGTGAACCAGCAGGCGCGCTCCCTGCGCCGCGGCCGCGACGACGCGATCGGCGTGGCGATGGAGGACTTCACCATCCCGTTCTTCGGGCGCATCGTGGCCGTCGTCGAGCGCGCCGCCCACGCCCGGGGCTACGGGGTCGTCATCACCTGCGCCGGCAGCGGCCGCTCCGAGGAGGAGGCCGTCGAGCCCCTGCTCTCGCGCAGCGTCTCCGGCCTCGTGGTCGCCACCGGCACGCGCGGCGCGCCGGAGGGCTACCTCGCCGACGTGGCCCGGCGGCTGCCGGTGGTGCAGGTCGACGCGCACGGGCCCTCCGAGATCTCCGACGCCGTGGGCATCGACAACGTCGCCGCGGGCCGCCGGCTCACCGAGCACCTGATCGCCCGCGGGCACGAGCGGATCCTCTTCGTCGGCAGCGGCCAGGCCGCCAGCACCGTGGTGCTGCGCGCCCGGGGCTACGAGGCGGCCATGAGCGCCGCGGGCCTGAGCTCGCGCACCGCCTGGCTGGGCTACCTGCCCACCGAGGCCGCGGCCCTGGCGGCGCGGGCCCTGACCGAGGCGGGCGACGTGACCGCCGTGGTCTCCGGCGTGGCGCGGGTGACGATGGGCCTGCTCTCGGCCAAGCGCGCGCTCGGGCTGCGCCACCTCGCGGTGGTCGCGATCGACGACCTCGCCGGCGCCGACGCCTTCGAGCCCGGCCTCACCGTGCTCGAGCAGGACGTCGAGGACATCGCCGCCCACGCCGCCGAGCTGCTCTTCGACCGGATCGGCGGCTACGCCGGGCCGCCCCGGCACGTGCAGGTGCCCCTGCAGCTGATCGAGCGCGGCTCGGGGGAGCTCCCCCCGAGCCCGGCGCTCGCCCCCGATCGCACCACCGCTCCAACCTCCTGAAGCACGCCCCCGGCGCAGGTGCCGGGGCCACCGAGAAGAGAAGGACGACCCACATGGCACCACAGGCAGCACTCAAGCGCGGACGCCGGTCGCTGACGGCGATCGCCTTCGCCGCGGGCGTCGCCGTCCTCACCGCCGGCTGCGCCGGCGCGGGCGGCAGCGGCGGCAGCGGCGGCGGAGGCGGTGGCGGCGGCGGCGGCGGTGGCGAGGGCGACGGCGCGCAGAGCATCGACGTCATCATGGTCAACAACCCGCAGATGGAGGACCTGCAGCAGCTGGTCGAGGAGAACTTCACCGCCGAGAGCGGCATCGAGGTCAACCTCCAGGTGCTGCCGGAGAACGACGTCCGCGACACCATCCAGACCGACTTCACCCAGCAGGCCGGCCAGTACGACGTGGCCACCATCTCCAACTACGAGGTGCCGTTCTTCTCCGCGAACGGGTGGCTGGCCAACATGGACAGCTTCATCGAGGAGGACACCGAGTTCAACCAGGACGACATCCTGGCGCCCATCGCGGCCGGGCTGCAGGGCGAGGACGGCTCCATCTACGCCCAGCCGTTCTACGGCGAGTCCTCGTTCCTCATGTACCGCGCCGACGTGTTCGAGGAGCTCGGCCTGACGATGCCGCCGAACCCCACCTGGGACGAGGTGGCGGCCCTCGCCGCGCAGATCGACCGCAAGGTGCCCTCGGCGCCCGACATGCGCGGCATCTGCCTGCGCGGCCTCACCGGCTGGGGCCAGGTCTTCGCCCCGCTGACCACCGTGGTCAACACCTTCGGCGGCACCTGGTTCGACGAGAACTTCGACGCCCAGGTCAACGCCCCCGAGTTCGTCGAGGCGACCAACTTCTACGTCGACCTGGTCACCCAGTACGGCGAGCCCGACGCCGCCAACGCCGGCTTCACCGAGTGCCTGAACGCCACCACCCAGGGCGGCGTGGCCATGTGGTACGACGCCACCTCGGCCGCCGGCTCGCTCGAGGCCGACGACTCGCCGGTCAAGGGCAAGATGGGCTACGCCGCGGCGCCGGTCAAGGAGACCGACTCCTCCGGCTGGCTCTACAGCTGGGCGTGGGGCATCCAGGAGGCCTCCGACAACAAGGAGGCCGCGTGGGAGTTCGTCTCCTGGGCCTCCTCGCAGGAGTACGAGGAGCTCGTGGCCGAGGAGTTCGGCTGGGCCCGCGTGCCGGCCGGCAAGCGCCAGTCGACCTACGACAACCCCGAGTACCAGGAGGCCGCCGCGGCCTTCTTCCAGCCGACGGTGGACGCGATCAACGCCGCCGACCCGCTGAACCCGGGCGTGCAGCCCCGGCCGGCTCCCGGCGTCCAGTTCGTCGCCATCCCGGAGTTCGCCGGCATGGCCCAGGAGGTCTCCGCCCTCGTCAGCGCGGCGATCGCCGGGCAGACCACGGTGGAGGACGCGCTGGAGCAGGGCCAGACCCTGGCCCAGGCCGCGGGCGACGCCAACAAGGAGTAGTCACCGCTCCCACCGAGGAGTAGACAGACCAGGTCCACATCGCGGTGACCTCGTCGCCGGCCCGTCCCTCCCCCTCACCGGGGAGGGGCGGGTCGGGAACGGGGCGCCCGGGAAGAAGGTGCCCCGCCCATGAGCTCCACCACCGCTCCCTCTGCCCCGGCTCCCGGACCCGCGCCGGACCTCACACCGGCGCAGCGCACCCCCTACCAGCAGCCGCAGGCCGAGCTGGCGCGCTCCAAGCGGGAGGCCCGCCGCCGTCGCCTCCCGCTGCTGCCCGCGCTGATCTTCGTCATCGCGATGACGCAGCTCCCGTTCCTCGCCACGATCGTCATCTCGTTCATGGACTACCGGGCCCTGCGCCCCGACCAGCGCGGCTTCACCGGCTTCGACAACTACGTCGCCGTGTTCACCAACCCCTCGATCCGCTCGGCGGTCGTCACCACGATCCTGCTGACCGTCACCGTCGTCGGCGTCAGCCTGGTGCTCGGCACGCTCATCGCCCTGCTGCTCGACCGCAAGTTCTTCGGCCGCGCCGCGGTGCGCACGATGATGATCGCGCCGTTCCTCATCGTGCCCGTGGCCGCCGCCCTGCTGTGGAAGCACGCGCTGTTCAACCCCTCGTACGGGCTGTTCAACGGCACGCTGAACGCGATCTGGCAGTTCTTCGGCGCCGAGCGCGGCCCGCAGGTCGCCTGGCTCACCCGGTTCCCGCTGCTGTCGATCGAGCTGTCGCTGATCTGGCAGTGGACCCCGTTCATGATGCTGATCCTGCTGGCCGGCCTGCAGTCCAAGCCCCACGACGTCGTCGAGGCGGCGCGGATGGACGGCGCCGGCGCGTGGCAGATCTTCCGCTACATCACCTTCCCGCACCTGCGCCGCTACCTCGAGCTCGGCGGGCTGCTGGGCGCCATCTACATCGTCCAGAACTTCGACGCGGTGTTCACCATCACCGCCGGCGCGCTCGGCACGGCGAACCTGCCCTACACGATCTACGCCACCTTCTTCCAGCGCCAGGACTACGGCCTCGCCTCCGCCCAGGGCGTCGTCGTCGTCATCGGCACGATCATCATCGCCACGTTCGCGCTGCGGACGGTCTCGAGCCTGTTCGACGACGAGGAGAACGCCCGATGAGCACGATCAGCGAGCCGACGTCCACGTCGACCAACCCGGCGGTCGCCGCGACGTCCTTCAAGGCCGCCCGGCCGAACAAGCGCCGCGGCGGGGTGGAGAAGAAGGACCACTGGGCCTGGGGGATCCTGGCCTGGGCGGTGGGCCTGCTCTTCGTGGCCCCGGTGCTGTGGATGGTGCTGACCTCGTTCCACTCCGAGGTCGACGCCGCCACCAACCCGCCGTCGGTGTTCGCGCCCCTGACCCTGGACGCGTACCGGAACTTCTTCGGCGTCACCAGCGGCTCCGAGCCGTGGCCCCCGCTGCTGAACTCGCTCACGGCGTCGGTGGTCTCCACGATCCTCGTGCTGGTCCTCGCGATCCCGGCGGCCTACGCGCTGAGCATCAAGCCGGTGAAGAAGTGGACCGACGTCCTGTTCTTCTTCCTCTCCACCAAGTTCCTGCCGATCGTGGCCGGCCTGCTGCCGCTGTTCCTCATCGCCAACGAGCTGCGCCTGCTCGACAACATCAACACGCTGATCATCCTCTACACGTCGATGAACCTGCCGATCGCGGTGTGGATGATGCGCTCGTTCCTCGCCGAGGTGCCGGTGGAGATGCTCGAGGCGGCGGCGCTGGACGGCGCGGGCCTGATCACCCTGCTGCGCCGGGTGGTCGCCCCCGTGGCCCTGCCGGGCATCGCGGCCACCGCGCTGATCTGCTTCATCTTCAGCTGGAACGAGCTGCTGCTGGCCCGCACCCTGACCTCGCTGGTGGCGGGCACCGCCCCCAGCTTCCTCACCGGCTTCGCCACCAGCCAGGGCCTGTTCCTGGCCCAGGTGTGCGCGGCGGCGTTCGTGGTCTCCCTCCCGGTGCTCGCCGCCGGGTTCGCCGCGCAGGACAAGCTGGTGCAGGGCCTGTCGCTCGGCGCGGTCAAGTGAGCCCCGCCCCCGGCGGGGGCGGCCGGGCGGCCCGCCCGTGAGGGCGGCCGTCATCACGGGCGAGGGGCGGGTCGAGGTCACCGAGGTGCCCGACCCCGCCCCGGGGCCGCTCGACGTGGTGGTCGAGGTGGCCGCCACCGGCATCTGCGGCACCGACCTGCACATCCTCGGCGGCGAGGTCGGCGCGCTGCCGGTGGTGCCGGGCCACGAGTTCGCCGGCACCGTGGTGGCCCTCGGCCGCGACGTCGACCCGCGCACCACCCGGGCGCGGGTCGGCGACCGCGTGGCCGTCGACCCCTCGCTGTACTGCTACCGGTGCTACCAGTGCCGGCGCGGCCGCGAGAACCTCTGCGAGGCGTGGGGCGGCGTCGGCGTCACCGCCGACGGGGCCGCCGCGCAGTTCGCGGTGGCCCCGGCCGCAGGTGCCGTGGTGCTGCCCGACCACGTGCCGCTGCAGGACGCCGCGCTGATCGAGCCGCTCTCGTGCGCGGTGCACGCCGTCGACGTGCTCGCGCAGCACAGCGGCGGCGCCGTGGGCGCGAGCGTGCTGGTCTACGGCGCGGGCACCATGGGGCTCGTCCTCACCCAGCTCGCGCAGCGGCTCGGCGCCACCGTCGTGGACGTCGTCGACGTCAACGCCGAGCGCCTGGCCACCGCCGCGGCCCTGGGCGCCACCGCCACCGCCACCAGCGCGGGGGAGCTGGAGCGGGCCGAGCCCAGTGCGTCGGCACCGGCCGGGCGCGGCTGGGACGTCGTCATCGACGCCAGCGGCCACCCGGCGGCCATCCAGGACGGCATCGACCGGGTGGCCCGCGGCGGCACCTACCTCCAGTTCGGCGTCGCCAGCCCCACCGCGCGCGCCAGCATCGACCCCTACCGCATCTACTCCCAGGAGATCACCATCACCGGGTCCATGGCCGTCAAGAGGTCCTTCGAGCGCGCGGCCGAGCTGTTCGCCGCCGGCGCCATCGACGCCTCGGTGCTCATCAGCGACCGCGTGCCGCTGGAGGACTACCCCGCCGCGATCGCCGGGGTGGCCGCCGGCCGCGGGCGCAAGGTCCTGGTCCTCCCGTGAGCGCGGCCACGACCCCCGCCGCGACCGACGCCGTCAACACCTTCGTCCGGGCCGTGCCCGGCGAGCTGGTGGTCGAGACCGGCGAGGTGCCGCAGCCCGGGCCGGGGCAGGCGCTGATCCGCAGCGTGCTCGTGGGGGTGTGCGGCTCCGACCTGCACGCCGTCGCCGGGCACCACCCGTTCGTGCCGCTGCCCTACCGCCCCGGCCACGAGGTCGTCGCGGTGGTCGAGGCGCTCGGTGCGACCGGCCCGGACGGCGCGACGTCGGCGGGCGCCGCGGCCGGCACCGGGCCCGCCACGATCAGCGTCGGCGACCGCGTCGTCGTCGAGCCGACCCTGTACTGCGGGGAGTGCAAGCAGTGCCGGCGCGGGGTGGTGAACCTGTGCGAGCGCCTCGACTTCTTCGGCTGCGGCCACCCGCAGGGCGGCCTCGGGCGCTACTCGACCATCCGCACCGACCGCCTCCACGTGCTGCCCGACACCCTCAGCGACGAGCAGGCCGCGCTCGTCGAGCCGCTGTCGACGCCGGTGCACGCGGTCCGGCTCGCCTCCGGCGCCCGCCCGGGCGAGGACCCGAGCCTCGCCGGGCGCACCGTCGTGGTCATCGGCGCGGGCACCATCGGGCTCCTCGTGCTGGCCGCGGCCCGCCACGCCGGCGCCGACCGGGTGGTCGTCACCGACGTGCTCGCCGGCAAGCGCGAGCGGGCCCTGCGCCTGGGTGCCGACGCGGCGGTCGACGCCGGCGCGCCGGACGCCGTGGCGCAGGCCCGCGCCGCGCTCGGCGAGAGCGCCGACGTCGTCTTCGACTGCGTCGCGATCCAGCCGACCCTCGACCAGGCGGTGGCGATGGCCGACAAGGGCGGCACCGTCGTGGTCGTCGGCGTGCCCGCCGGCCCGGTGACCGTGCCGCTGCCGCTGGTGCAGGACCACCAGGTGCGGATCCAGGGCAGCGCCACCTACCTGGCCGAGGACTACGCCCTCGCCATGCGGATCATCGCGAGCGGCGGGGCCCGCCCCGAGGACCTCGTGACCCTCGTGGTGCCCCTGGCGGACGTCGCCGACGCCTTCGTCGCGGCCCGCAGCGGCGAGCACGTCAAGGTGCTCGTGCGCCCGTAGGGCTCACGCCCCTCCCGCCCGTCGGAGCGACCTGACATGCTCGGCGGCGATGAGCACCGATCCGGAGGTCGCACGAGGCGGGCCGCCGGGGGCGGTCGGGCCCGTCGACCACGTCCGGCTCTTCCGGGCGCTGCCCGCCGCCCACCTGGTGCTCGACCGCGACCTGCTGGTCGTCGACGCCACCGACGCCTACCTGGCCGAGATCGGCGCCGCCCGCGCCGAGCTCGTCGGCCGCCCCGCGACGGGCGCCCTGCCCGGCGGGCGCGCCCGCGTGCGGCC
>CADCUY010000534.1 GCA_902806005.1 uncultured Quadrisphaera sp.
CGCTGGCGGCGCGCAGCCCGCGCCGCCGGGCGCGCGAGGTCGTCGCCGCGGCACGGCCCTCGACGGCCCGCACGGTGTGCCGCGTGGTCCTCGCCCACCCGACCTGGGGCCTGGTCGGTGCGGCCGCCTTCACCCTCTACGCCCTGCTCGGGGCGTACGGCGCCTTCACCGGCTGGGCCTGGGGCCACCTGGTGGCGGGCCTCGAGGGCGGGCAGCGGCCGTGGGGGTGGTCCGCCGTGGTCGTGGTCACGGTGATGACCGCGCCGCTGCTGGTGGCCGGCGCCTTCCGGCTGTACCCGCCGTGGTGGGTGGCCGTCACCCTGCGGCTGCGGCTCGCGGTGCTGCGCGGTCAGACCGCCCAGCAGCGGCTGCCGCGCACGCCCCCGGGCGAGGTCGTCGCCCGCGCGCTGGACTCCGACCGGCTCGTCGTCTACGTCGACCGCTGGGTCGACGTGGTCGCGGGCGTGGTGGTGGCCACCACCACCGCCCTGCTGGCGCGCAGCGTCCTCGCCGGCGCGGTGGTCGGGACGGTCCTCGCGGTCTCGGCGGTCGTGTGCGCCGGCGGTGCGCCGCTGGCGGGCTCCTCGGCGCGCGAGGCCGGCGACCAGCGGGCCCGCTTCGGCCGCTCGCTGGCCTCGGTGCTCGACGCGGCGCGCACCGTGAAGCTCGCCGGCGCCACGGGCACCGTCGAGGGCCACCTGCGCGCGGTCGACGCGCGCCGGGTGGCGGCCTCGGTGCTCGAGCACCGCGTGCGCTCCCTGCTCGAGGGCGTGCCCGCCCTGCTGGTCCAGGCCGGGGTCGTGGCCGCCTGGGGCGCGCACCTCGCGGGAGTGTGGCCGCTGGCCACCGCGCTCCTGGTGGCCACCGCGGTCACCGGCGCGTCCTGGTTCGGCACCGTCGCCGGCGCGGTGGTCACCGAGACGCCGGTGGCCCGGCGCTGGCTGGCCGCCACCGGCGCGCTCGCGGGCAGCCGCGACCTGGTGGGCCTGCCGCCCGGGGTGGACCTCGTGGCCGGCACCGCCCCGGCGCCCCCGTCGGCCGGGCGGGTGCCGCTGCGCCGGCTCACCCTCGAGGGCGTCACCGCCGTCCACGACGACGGCACCGTCGGGGTCTCCGGGGTCGACCTCACCGTCGAGCGCGGCGACCTGGTGCTGCTCGCCGGCCGCGTGGGCTCCGGCAAGTCCAGCCTGCTCGCCGCGCTGGCCGGGCTGGTCGACCACGAGGGCAGCATCCGCTGGAACGGGGTGGCCGTGGACGACCCGCAGCTGTTCCTGCGCCCCGGCCAGGTCGCCCACGTCGGCCAGGTGCCCCGGGTGCTCTCGGGCACCTTCGTCGACAACGTCGCCCTCGACCACGACCGGGCGGTGGCCACCTCGCTGGACGACGCGCGGATGGGCGTGGACGTCGAGGCCGCCGGCGGGCACTCGGCGCTGGTCGGGCACCGCGGGGTGCGCCTGTCGGGCGGGCAGGTGCAGCGCCTGGCGCTGGCCCGGGCCCTGGCCACCGAGGCCGAGCTGCTGGTGGCCGACGACGTCTCCTCGGCCCTCGACGCCCGCACCGAGGTGGAGCTGTGGGAGGGCCTGCGGGCGCGCGGGGTCACCGTGGTCGGCTCCAGCGCCAAGCGCTCGGCGCTGGCCCGCGCCGACCGGGTGGTCGTCCTCGAGGACGGGCGGGTGGCCGAGGAGGGGCCGTGGTCGGAGCTCGCCGAGCGCTGGGGGCACCTGGCGGGCTGAGCCGGCGGCCCGTGCGGGGTCAGCTCGCGCCGGCCGCCTGGCGCTCGCGGTGCAGGTCGACGCTGTCGCGCAGGGCCCGCAGCACGTACCCGGGCACCTCCGCGCCCTGGCGGTGCGCCCACAGCAGCCGGGCCTCGACCCGCCCGACGTCGCGGGCGTAGTCCTCCAGCGCGTCGCCCAGGCCGGTGTCGACGATGACGCCGCCGTAGTCGGCCCGCTGCGCCCGGTTGTTGGCGCCCACCAGGCCGAACGAGCGGGAGCGCAGGAACCGGGCCAGGTGCAGCTGCCAGGGGGCCAGCACCTCCTGCTGCAGCATCGCGGTCGCCGACATCTGGTAGAAGGCGAAGTGCCCCGGCTCCTGCTGCTTGATCGGGGCGATGACGGTCTTCGCGATGGCGTGCTCGCCCATCTCGACCAGCCCGCTGCTCATCGCGTTGTAGGCGATCACGGCCGAGCGCTCGGTCGCGGCGCCGGTCAGGTAGTACAGCAGCCGCACCACCTCCTGCACCGGGGCCAGGTGGGCCAGCGCCCCGAGGATCCGCACCCGGGCGCTGACCTCGGAGAGCTCCGGCTCGGCCGGGGTGAGCCCCAGGTCCTGCTGGAGCTGGTCGAGGATCAGCCCGTGCTGCACCTCCTGGGGACCCCAGACGTCCTGGTAGAACATCCGGTTCGTCTCGTCCACGTCGGGCAGCAGCACCAGCAGCTCGAGGACGTTCCGCTCGACCTCGAGCTCGACGCGCGCCATGTAGTCGATGGTGGGTCCGAAGCGGGCGCGGACGGCGCGGGCGTCGTGCACCGTGCGGTCGACGCGGCCCACCTCGAGCGGAGGGTGCTCCTCGCCGAGGCGGCGGACGTGGTCCACCAGCCTCTGCGGGGTGATCAACGCGCGCGGCACGGCGGGACCTTAAGCACTCTGACCTGCGAAGACGCGGGTGCCACGCCCATGATCATCGTCACTCGACGCGGGGGCGCGGTGCACCCGTCCGCGGTCGTCTCGGGTTCGAACACTCTCCCCCGATCGGCCGCAGCGGCCCTCTCCTTGAGGCCCGGCGTCGATGTCGTCGCCAGGTCGTAGGGTCAGCGCGGCGGCCGGGGCACCGGTCGGGGCGCGCTCGGCGCCCCGCCCCGACAGGGCCGCCCGGGACGGGAGCTGCGCCGATGGCCGTGCGGATCGCCGACGCCCTGGCCGGGCGGCGCGTGCTGGTGACCGGGGCGACCGGCTTCATCGGCGAGGCGCTGCTGCGCACCCTGCTGGTCGAGGTCCCCGGGGCGAGGCCGGTGGTGCTGGTGCGCCCGAAGGCGGGCCAGCCCGGTGCGGCCCGCCTGGCGCGCACGCTGCGCAAGCGCACCTTCGCTCCTGCCGTGGAGGCGGCGGGCGGGGGCGCGCAGGGCGCCGCGGTGCTGCTGGAGCGGGTGCAGGTGGTCGAGGGCGACCTGTCCGACGTCCCGGCCCTGCCCGACGACCTCGACGTGGTCGTGCACTGCGCCGGCGAGGTCTCCTTCGACCCGCCGATCCACGAGGCGCTCGACGTCAACGTGGTCGGCACCCGCTCGCTGCTGGCGCGGGTGCGCGAGGTCGACGACGCCCAGCGGCGGCGCGGGCGGCGGGTGCACTACGTGCACGTCTCCACCGCCTACGTCGGCGGCCGCCGCCGCGGGCCGGTGCCCGAGGGGCCCGTGGAGCACGCGGTCGACTGGCGCACCGAGCTCGAGGCCGGGCTGGCCGTGGCCCGCGACGTCGAGGTCGCCTCGCGGGCACCCGACCAGCTGGCCCGGTTCAACGACGAGGCCGAGGCCGAGCACGGCCCCGCAGGGGCGCTGACGTCGGCCGCCGATGCCGAGCGGCGGCGGCGGGCGTGGGTGCTGGACCAGCAGCGCGCCGCCGGGGGGCAGCGCGGGCACTCGCTGGGGTGGACCGACGTCTACACCTTCACCAAGGCGCTGGGCGAGCGGGTCGTCGAGGAGCTCGCGGGCGGCGACGACCCGCTGCCGGTGACGATCGTGCGCCCGTCGATCGTCGAGTCGGCCCTGCTGGCCCCGCACCCGGGCTGGATCGAGGGCTTCAAGATGGCGGAGCCGATCATCCTGTCCTTCGGCCGCGGCGAGCTGCCCGAGGTGCCCGCGGCGCCCGACGCGACGATCGACATCGTGCCGGTCGACCACGTGGTCAACGCGATGGTCGCGGTGTGCGCGACCCCCCCGGCCCCCGGCCCGCCGCGGTACTTCCACGTCTCCTCGGGGGCGCGCAACCCGCTGCCGTTCCGGCGGCTGTACGAGCTGGTCCGCGAGTACTTCGAGGCCCACCCCTTCGACCCGGGCGAGAGCGGGCCCGAGGTGCTGCCCACGTGGACCTTCCCGGGCGCCGCGGCCGTGGAGCGCCGCCTGGCCCTGGGCGAGCGGCTGCACGCCGCCGGCGAGAAGGTGCTGGGTCTCACCCCCCGCTCCGACCGGGTGCGCGACTGGGCCCGCGACCTCGACCGCGCGAAGAGCCGGCTGGAGCTGCTGCGCCGCTACTCCGACCTCTACCAGGCCTACACGCAGTCGGAGCTGCACTTCGTCGACGACGCGACGCTGGCCCTGCACCGCGCCCTGCACCCCGACGACGCGGCGACGTTCGGCTTCGACACCGCGGCGATCGACTGGGCGCACTACATCCGCGACGTGCACACCCCCGCCGTGACCGCGCCGGTCCGCAAGCTCGACGACCTGCGCCGGCGGCGCAGCACCACGGCCGGGCGCGGGCGCGAGCTGGCCCCCGCCGCCGAGGGCGCCGGCCCCAGCGACGTCCTGGCCGTGTTCGACCTCGACGGCACCCTGATGAGCTCCAACGTGCTGGAGAGCTACCTGTGGGTGCGCCTGCCGGAGCTGGGCGCGCTCGACCGCGCCCGCGAGGTGGGCCGGGTGCTGCGGCGGCTGCCCGGGCTGGTCGCCGCTGAGCGCCGCGAGCGCAGCGACTTCCTGCGCCAGGTCTACAAGCGCTACGAGGGCGCCGACCTGGCCGAGCTCGACCGCCTGGTCGACGAGGTGCTGACCCCGCACACCCTCGCGCGGGTCAGCGCGGCGGCGCTGCGGCGGGTGCGCCAGCACCGCTCCGCGGGGCACCGCACGGTGCTGCTGACGGGGGCGGTGCGGCCGCTGACCCGCCCGTTCTGGCCGCTGTTCGACGAGGTCGTCAGCGCCGAGCTGGCCGCCGACGCCGCCGGCCGGGCCACGGGCTACCTGGTCTCGCCCCCGCTGGTCGGCGAGGCCAGGGCCGCGTGGGTGGTGCGGTACGCGCAGGTCGGCGGCCACGACCTGGCCCGCTCCTACGCCTACGCCGACAGCCACTCCGACCTGCCGCTGCTGCGCTGCGTGGGCCTGCCCACCGCGGTCAGCCCCGACGTCCCGCTGCTGCGCGCGGCGCGGGCGGCGCGGTGGCCGGTGGAGACCTGGGCCGCCCCGGTGCGCTCGGGCGGCGACGGCGGGCCGCTGCGGCGGCTGGTGCCCTCCACGGCGCCCGACACCGCGGGGATGGCCCTGCCGTGAGGGGTGGTCGGTCGTGATGCGGGCGCTGGAGATCTACCGCTCCGCCCCCCGCTACGTGGCGGCGCGGGCCGCCGGCGGTCGGATGCCCGGGCTGCTGGTCGGGGCGATGGCCCCGGTGCGCCTGGTCACCCGCGAGCGCCCCGCGCCGTCGGGCCGGGGCTGGGCGGCGGCCCGGCCGCGGCTGTCCGGGATCTGCGGCTCCGACCTCGGCGTGGTGACGGGCTCGACGTCGCTGTACTTCTCCGCCCTGTCCTCGATGCCCTTCGTGCCCGGGCACGAGGTGGTCGCCGAGCTGCTCGAGGACTGCGAGGACCTGCCGCGCGGCACCCGGGTGGTGGTCGACCCGGTGCTGCCGTGCGCGGCCCGCGGGCTCGCCGAGGACGGCGACCCGTGCGTGCCGTGCACCGCGGGCACCCCCAACCTGTGCGACCGGGTGACCGTGGGCCACCTGTCCCCCGGCCTGCAGACCGGCTTCTGCCGCGACACCGGCGGCGGGTGGGGCGAGCAGCTGTCGGTGCACCGCAGCCAGCTGCACCCGGTGCCCGACGACCTGCCCGACGAGCGGGCCGTGCTGGTCGAGCCCCTGGCCTGCGCGGTGCACCTCGCGCGCCGCGCCGAGGTCGCCCCCGGCGACGCGGTGCTGGTCTCCGGCGCCGGCGCGGTGGGCCTGTTCGCGGTGCTCGCCCTGCGCGAGCTCACGGCGGCCGGCTCGATCACCGTGGTCGCCAAGCACGAGCGGCAGGTGGCCCTGGCCCGGGCCTTCGGCGCCACGGACGTGGTGCGCCCCTCCGCGGCGCTGGGCGGGGTGCGCCGCACGACCCGGGCGATGAAGGTCTCGCCCTCCGGGCCGGGTGCCGCCTCCGGCGGGCTGCCTGAGGTGCTCGCCCGCACCGGCGCGGGCCGCAGCGCGGGCGCCGCGGAGTTCCTGCTCGGCGGGGTCGACGTGGCCGTCGACTGCGTGGGCTCCACCGGCTCGCTCGACCTCGCGCTGCGCGCGACCCGGGCCGGCGGGCGGGTGGTGCTCTCGGGCATGCCCGCCCCGGGCGCCGACCTCTCCCCCGTGTGGTTCCGCGAGCTCACCCTGGCCGGCACCTACGCCTCCCGCGGCGACGCCTTCGCCGTGGCCCTGCGCCTGGCGGCCTCCGCCCCGCTGGACGGGCTGGTCGGCGGCCGCTACCCGCTGCACCGGTGGCGCGAGGCCCTCGACCACGCGCACTCGGCCGGGCGGCTGGGCACCGTCAAGGTCTGCTTCGACGCCCGCGACCGCTCGTGAGGGGCCCTCGCGGTCACGCGGGCCCCGCGGACCGCGCATGATGTTCCTCCGCCGCCGGACCGCCGGCGCGGCACCGACCACCGGGCCAGCACCGACGACAGGCCCAGCACCCACCACCGGCCCAGCAGTGACCACCGGCCCGCCGGCGCCGACCCGAACGCCCCCAGGGAGCCCCACGTGACCCGCCCCGGACTCGTCCTCGAGGTCGACGACCGCACCCCGCCGCTGCTGGTGCACGAGGGGAACGGCTTCCGCCTCGAGGAGTTCCCCCGCGGCACCCGGGTGCTCTACCCGCCGGAGTCGCTGCCGGCCGTGCCCGACGTCGAGGCCGCGATCACCCGGGCCCTGCTGGAGCCGATCGACTCCGAGCCGCTGCCGCAGCTGCTCTTCCCCGGGATGCGGCTGACCATCGCCTTCGACGACATCTCACTGGCCCTGCCGCAGATGGCCGCGCCCGACATCCGCCAGCGGATCATCGAGCAGGTCCTCACCATGGCCGCGCGGGCCGGGGTCAACGACGTCGAGCTGGTGGCCGCGAACGCGCTGCACCGCCGGATGACGGCGCAGGAGCTGCGCACCATGCTCGGCGAGCGGGTGTTCCGCAGCTTCTACCCCCAGGGCAAGCTGACCAACCACGACGCCGAGGACCCGGCGGGCATGGCGCACATCGGCATGACCGACCACGGCGAGCACGTGGAGATCAACCGCCGGGCCGCCGAGTCCGACCTGCTGGTCTACGTCAACGTCAACCTGGTCGCCATGGACGGCGGCCACAAGTCGGTGCCGATCGGCCTGACGTCGTACAAGTCGCTCAAGCACCACCACAACAGCCACACGATGATGCGCTCGCGCTCGTTCATGGACCACAAGGCCTCGGCCATGCACCACTCCGCGTGGCGCATGGGCCGGGTCCTCAAGGACCACCTGAAGATCTTCCAGATCGAGACCACGCTCAACAACGACTGCTTCCCCAGCACCTACGCCTTCCTGCAGAAGCGCGAGTGGGAGTGGAGCATCAGGGACCAGGCGTCGATGCTCGCCGCGCGGCGCGGGCTCTCGGTGGCCCCGGCGTCGCTGAAGCACCGGATCTTCCAGGGCATCCGCGCGCCCTACGGCCTCACGGGGGTCGCGGCCGGCGAGGTCGAGGCCGTGCACGACGCCACGCTGGCGCGGGTGCACCGCCAGCAGCTGGTCGAGGTCGACGGGCAGTCCGACGTCATGGTGCTCGGCGTGCCGTTCATCGGGCCCTACAACGTGAACTCGACGATGAACCCGATCCTCGCCGCGTGCATGGGGCTGGGCTACTACTTCAACTCCTACCGGGGGAAGCCGGTGGTCCGCCAGGGCGGGGCGGTGATCCTCTACCACCCGGTCGAGCCGGCCTTCAACCAGCTGCACCACCCCAGCTACGTCGACTTCTACGACGAGGTGCTGTCGGTCTCCACGGACCCGGCGGTGATCGAGGCGAAGTTCGAGGAGCAGTACGCCACCGACCCCTGGTACGTGCACCTGTACCGCACCTCGCACGCCTACCACGGGGTCCACCCGTTCTACATGTGGTACTGGATCAGCCACGCCCTCGACCACTGCGGCGACATCGTGTGGGTCGGCGGCGACCGCCGGGCGGTGGAGCGGATGGGCTTCCGCTCCGCCTCCACGCTGCAGGACGCGCTGGCGATGGTGCAGGGCTCGGTCGGCGCGAGCCCGTCGATCACCTACCTGCACAACCCCCCGCACCTGATCGCCGACGTGCGGTGAGCGTGCTGCGGCTGCGCGCCTCGCGGGGGTCGGTGGCCCCCACCGGCGCGCGCGGGGTCTCGCTGGTGCGGGCCGCGCGCGAGGCGCGCACCGACCTGCGCCTGGTCGCCCGCGGGTGGCGGTGGGGCCGGCGACCGCTCGTGCCGGCCTCGGCGGTGAGCAGCACGGTGGTCACCCCCCGGCCCCCGTTCCCGACGGCGTGGGCGCGCACCCCGGCGGTCAGCGCGGTGCGCGACGTCATCCAGGCCGCGGGCCTGGTGCCGCTGATGCGCCGGGAGCTGACGACGAAGGTCGGCGGCCTCGACGTCCTGACCCGGCTGCGCGAGCTCGGCGACGGCCCGGTGGTCTTCGTCGCCAACCACGCCTCGCACCTCGACACCGCCCTGGTGCTGACCTCGCTGCCCCACGCCTGGCGGCGCCGCACGGCGGTGGCGGCGGCGGCCGACTACTTCTTCGACACCTGGTGGCGGGCCACCGGCTCGGCGCTGGTCTTCGGCACCTTCCCGATCGAGCGGCGCAGCGGCACCCTGAGCTCGACCCCGCAGGAGCTGCTCGACGACGGCTGGAACATCGTCATCTACCCCGAGGGCACCCGCTCCCCCGACGGGTGGACCCAGCGCTTCCGCCTCGGTGCGGCGTTCCTCGCGGTCTCCTCCGGGGTGCCCGTGGTGCCGGTGGCGATCCGCGGGTCGTTCGCGGCGATGCCCCGGGGGCGCAGCTGGCCGCTGCGCGGTCGGCCGGCGGTCACGGTGCGCTTCGGCGAGCCGCTGTGGCCCCAGGACGGCGAGGGCGTGCGCGAGCTCGGCCCGCGCATCGAGGCCGCGGTGGCCCGCCTGCACGACGAGGACGCCACCGACTGGTACGCCGCGGCACTGCGGGCGGCCACCGGGACGACGCCGTCGACGGCGGCGCCGGCCCCGCCGGCCACCGCGCGCAGCGCCGCCGACGACGGACCGCCGACGAGCACCGCCGTGGCGGCGGCGGACGAGCCGCTGTCGACGTGGCGGCGGGTGTGGGAGCGCACCGAGTCGCCGGACGTGCGCCGCCCCCGCCGCGTCTGGCGGGTCTGACCGCGCGGCCGCGCCGTCAGGGGCGCTCGACGGCCACCACGGAGTACTCGGTGGTCTCCGGCGACTCCACGCCGAACTGCGCGTTCGGCAGGTACAGCCGGTCGCCGGAGCGGGCCACGGTGGTGGGCACCGCGAACCGCTCGTCGGTCACCCGCTGCTCCACGTGCGCGCGGCGCCCGTCGCGGTCCAGGCGCAGCACCGCCACCTGGTTCAGCCGGTTCTGCACCGCGTAGAGGGTGCGCCCGTCGCGGGTGAGGCCGTCGCCGTTCTGCAGCAGCTCCCCGCCGAGGTCGACCTGCTCGGTCTCCCCGGTGGCGGGGTCGACCCGGAACAGCAGCCCGGTGCCCGACTGCACCACCAGCAGCGCCGCGCCGTCGGGGGTGGTCTCGACGCCGTTGGCCTCGAACGTGGCCGGGTCGTCGTCGTAGACCAGGTCGCCGGTCAGCGGCAGGGCCTCGACGTCCTCGGCCGCGGGCAGCTCGCCGAAGCGCCCGAGCGGCACCCGGTACAGCACCGGGTCCGCCGAGTCGGTGAAGTACGCCGCGTCCTCGGTGACCACGACGTCGTTGACGAAGGTGCCCGCCGCGGCGTCGGCCAGGGCGTAGCGGGCCAGCTCCTCGCCGGTGACCGCGTCGACCACCCGGGCGGTGCCGCTGGCCCCGCCGGCGACGAAGAGCCGGCCGCGGTCGTCGATCTCCAGGCCGACCGCCGGCGCGCCGGCGGGGGCGCTGAACACCTCGCCCTCCCCCGTGCGCAGGTCGGCCCGGAAGATCGAGCCGTCGGCGAGGGAGCCGAGGTAGGCCACGCGCCCCGGGCCGACGTCGATGCCCTCGGGCTGGAAGCCCGTCGGCAGGGGGATCTCGGTGGGAGCGGAGGCGGCGGACGCCGGTCCGGCCCCGGTCAGCACCAGGCCGGCGGCTGCGGTGCAGGCGGTCAGGACGCGCGGGAGGCTCATGGGCGACAGCATGCGTCCGGACGGTCCGCCGTGCCCGTCGGTGCTGGTCGGCGCACCGGCGGCCCGCGGTCAGCCCGCCCGGACCGCCGGCAGCAGGTTGAGCGAGCCCGAGCGGAAGCCCTGGACGTCGACGCCGCCGGCCAGCAGCGCCTCGTCGAAGCCCGCCTCGGCCAGCACCGGCGCGAGCCCTGCGAGGGCGCGGACGCCGTCGACCGCCGGGGCGTCGACCTCCACCCGCAGCCGGTCGCCGAGGTCGCGCACCCGCAGGTCGAGCACGGGCACGCCCGCCGCCGCGGCCAGGCGGCGCACGCCCGCCTCCGCGGCGTCGACCCGGGCCAGCCGCTGCGGGGTGATCCGCAGCCCGTGGGCGATCCGGCTCGACAGGCAGGCCGCGGCGGGCTTGCTCGCCGTCACCAGGCCCCACCCGGCGCTGACCGCGCGCACCTGGTCCTTGCTCAGCCCGCTCTCGGCCAGCGGCTCGCGCACCCCCCGCTCGGCGGCGGCGCGGATGCCGGGGCGGAAGCCCGCGCGGTGGTCGTCGGCGTTGGTGCCGGTGACCACGGTGGCGCCCTCGGCGGCGTCGTCGACCACCGCGGCGAGGGTGTCGAGCAGGGTGGCCTTGCAGAAGTAGCAGCGCTGGCCGGAGTTCGCGGCGTACCCCTCGACCTCGATCTCCCGGGTCGCGACCGTGCGGTGCTCGACCCCGAGCCCCTCGGCCACGGCGCGGGCGGCCTCGAGCTCCCCGCTGGCCAGGGAGGCCGAGACCGCGGTCACCGCGCTGACCCGGGCGGGGCCGAGCGCGCGGGCGGCGGCGGCGAGGACCAGGGCCGAGTCGGCGCCGCCGGAGAAGGCGACGATGATCCTGGGGTGACCGGAGAACCAGCCCAGGAGCCGGGTGGCCAGGACAGCGGTGGCCAGGACAGCGGCGGGGGGCGGCGCGGCGGCGTCCACGGGCTCGTCCAGCACCCGGCGATGCTCTCACGCGAGGACGAGCGGGCCACCGCGCCCGCGGGCGCGCAGGAGGCCCCGCCCCGGGTGGCCGACCTCGGCTTCGCCCGCCTCGACCTGCAGCGCGAGGCGCGCACCGGCCACCCCGAGGTGGTCTACGCCGAGGGCAAGACGCCCGAGCAGACCGTGGCCGTGCTCGCCCGGCTGGCGGCCGAGCACCCCGCGCGCGCCGTGCTCGCGACGCGGTGCGACGACGCCACCCGCGCCCTGGTGCGCGAGCGGCTGGGCTCGCGGGAGCACCTCGACGTCGACGACCCCTCGCGGACCGTGCTGCTGGGCCCGCTGCCCGAGCCCGCCGGCCTCGTCGTGGTCGTCGCGGCCGGCACCTCCGACCTGCCGGTGGCGACGGAGGCGGTGCGCACCGCCCGCGCCCACGGGGTGGCGGTGGAGCTGGTCGTCGACGTCGGCGTGGCGGGCCTGCACCGGCTGCTCGCCGAGGTGCCCCGGATCGCGCGGGCCGACGCCGTGGTCGCGGTGGCCGGGATGGAGGGCGCGCTGCCCAGCGTGCTCGGTGGGCTGGTGGGCGTGCCCCTGGTCGCGGTGCCCACCTCCGTCGGCTACGGCTGGTCGCTGGGCGGGCTCACCGCCTTCGCCGCGATGCTCACCTCCTGCGCCCCCGGGATCAGCGTGGTCAACGTCGACAACGGCTACGGCGCGGGCGTGGCCGCGGCCCGCATCGCCCGCCCGGTGGGCCTGCTCCGGGCCGCCCAGCAGGCCGCCCAGCAGGCCGCCCAGCAGGCCGCCCGGTGAGGGTGCTGTGGGTCGACGCCTCCCGCGGGGCGGCCGGCGACATGCTGCTCGGCGCGCTGCTGGACGCCGGGGCCTCGCTCGAGGGGGTGCGCCGCGCGGTGGCCGCCGTCGCCCCCGAGCCGGTGGTGGTCGGCCTGGAGAGCACCCGCCGGCACGGCCTGCGGGCGGCGCGCGCGACGGTGGAGGTCGCCGACTCCACCACCCACCGCGGGCTGTCCGACGTCCTCGCGCTGGTGCGCGCCGGGGGCCTGGCGCCCGCGGTGGAGGCCTTCGCCGTCGCCACCTTCACCCGCCTGGCCCGGGCCGAGGCCCGGGTGCACGGCAGCGACGTCGAGCACGTGCACTTCCACGAGGTCGGGGCCCTGGACGCGATCGCCGACGTCGTCGGCTGCGCCGCCGCGCTGGCCGACCTCGGCGTGCTCGAGCAGGGCGGCCAGCAGGGGGGCGCCGCGGTGGTCGTCGGGCCGATCGCCCTCGGCTCGGGCTCGGTGCGCGCGGCCCACGGGTCGCTGCCCGTGCCGGTGCCGGCGGTGCTGGCCCTGCTCGAGGGCACGGGCGCGCCGGTGCTGGCCGGGCCGGGCCAGCCCGGGCAGGGCCCCGGCCGGGAGCTGTGCACCCCCACCGGCGCCGCGCTGCTGCTCACCGCCGCCG
>CADCUY010000535.1 GCA_902806005.1 uncultured Quadrisphaera sp.
CGCGGCCACGAGGGGACGCGGCGCGCGCGGCCGGGCGCTGCGCGCGGGGGCGCTGCTCGCCGGGCGCCGCGCGGACGCCGGCACCGCCCCGGAAGGCCGCCTGCTCGCCACCGGCCCGCTCCGCTCAGCCCGTGAAGCGGGGGAAGGCGCCGCGGCCGGCGTAGCGCGCGGCGTCGTCCAGCTCCTCCTCGATCCGCAGCAGCTGGTTGTACTTCGCGACCCGCTCGCTGCGGGCCGGCGCGCCCGACTTGATCTGCCCGCAGTCGGTGGCCACGGCCAGGTCGGCGATCGTCGTGTCCTCGGTCTCGCCCGAGCGGTGGCTCATCATCGCCCGGAACCCGGCCCGGTGGGCCAGCGAGACGGCGTCCAGGGTCTCGGTCAGCGTGCCGATCTGGTTCACCTTGACCAGCAGGGCGTTGGCGCAGCCGGCCTCGATGCCGCGGGAGAGGCGGACCGGGTTGGTGACGAAGAGGTCGTCGCCGACGATCTGCACGGTCGCGCCGAGGTCGGCGGTCATCGCCGCCCAGCCCTGCCAGTCCTCCTCGTCGAGCGGGTCCTCGACGCTGACCAGCGGGTAGGCGGCGACCAGCTCGCGGTAGACCTCGATCATCTGCTCGGTGGTGCGCGCCTGGCCCTCGTAGGTGTAGGTGCCGCCCTCGCAGAACTCGCTCGCCGCGACGTCGAGGGCCAGCGCGACGTCGGAGCCCAGGGCGAGCCCGGTGCCCTCGACGGCGCGGGCGATGAGGTCGAGCGCGGCGCGGGTGCCCGGCAGGTCGGGGGCGAAGCCGCCCTCGTCGCCGAGGCCGGTCGCGAACCCCTCCTGCTTCAGCACCGACTTCAGCGAGTGGTAGACCTCCGCGCCCCAGCGCAGGGCGTCGCGGAAGGTGGGCGCCCCGATCGGCGCGACCATGAACTCCTGGACGTCGACGCCGGTGTCGGCGTGGGCGCCGCCGTTGACGATGTTCATCATCGGCACCGGCAGGGTGTGGGCGTTGGGCCCGCCGACGTAGCGGAACAGCGGCAGCGACGCCGACTCCGCGGCCGCGCGGGCCACGGCCAGCGACACCCCGAGGATCGCGTTGGCGCCCAGGGCGCTCTTGTCGTCGGTGCCGTCGAGGTCGAGCATCGCCTGGTCGACCAGGCGCTGCTCGCTGGCCTCGAAGCCGATCAGCTCGGGCGCGATCTGGTCGATCACGGCGTCGACGGCGCCCTGCACGCCCTTGCCGCCGTAGCGGGCGTCGTCGCCGTCGCGACGCTCCACGGCCTCGAAGGCGCCCGTCGAGGCGCCCGAGGGCACGGCCGCGCGGGCCGTGGTGCCGTCGTCGAGGGCGACCTCCACCTCGACGGTCGGGTTCCCCCGGGAGTCGAGGACCTCACGTGCTCCGACGGCTTCGATGCTGGCCACGGCGTACCTCCGGGGTGTCGTCGAGGGGATCGCCCGCGAGTGCCCCGGGCGCGGTCGGGTCGTGGCGAGCGTAGTGGGTCGGCCCGGCCCGGCTCCCGCAGCAGCCCGCTCCCCCGCCGGGGCGCTCGCGACATCGGGCGGGGGGCGGTGACGGGCGGTTACGGTGAGGCGGCGAGCACGCGACAGGCCCCACCCAGCGACCGCGCACAGCAGAGGAGACCACGCATGAGAGGTCCCGGACGACGTCGACCGGGCCGTCGGGCCGGCGCTGCGGCCCTCGCTGCGGTCGCGGTGCTGGCGTCGGCCCAGCAGGCCACGGCGCTGCAGCCACCCGCGGCACCGCCGCCGACGGTGCAGCCAGCGGAACCCGGAGCGACCCCGGGGCCGGCCGGCGTCGCCAACCTCTCCGGCGAGCCGTGGAACTCCGGCGTCTACTACCCCGGACCGAACGAGGACAAGGTCGCCCAGCACGAGGCCTTCGGGCAGTGGCGGGGCAACCCCGTCGACGTCTCCGTCGACTGGCAGGCGCGCAGGAACTGGCACGACATCACCAGCCCCGACTGGCTGTACCGCACCTGGGCGGACACCCCGCAGACGAAGGTCTTCGGCGTCGCGATGCTGCCCGAGGAGGACGGCTCCGCCACGATGGAGCGCTGCGCCGCGGGCGAGTACGACGAGCAGTGGTCCCTGTTCGGGACCAACCTGGCCTCCCACGGGCTCGCCGAGCAGGTGGTGGTCCGGCTCGGCTGGGAGTTCAACGGCAGCTGGTACGCGTGGTCGGCGCACGACCCCGCCCTGTTCGCCGAGTGCTGGCGCCGGGTGCACACCGCAGCGGAGTCGACCGCGCCGGGCCTGCGCTGGTCGTGGGACGTCTTCCGGGGCCCCGGCCAGAGCGTGCGCGACGCCGCGGAGGCCTGGCCCGGCGACGAGTACGTCGACATCGTGGGCATCGACACCTACGACGGGTGGCCGGCCGTCACCGACGAGGCGAGCTGGCAGGAGCACTACTCCGGCGAGTTCGGGCTCAAGCACTGGGCCGACTTCGCCGCCGCGCACGGCAAGGCGCTCGCCGTGCCCGAGTGGGGCGTGCACCCGGGGTACGGCTGGGAGGGCCACAACGGCGGCGACAACGCCTACTACATCGAGAAGATGGCGGGCTTCTTCGCCGAGCAGCGCGGCAACCTGGCCTACGAGGCCTACTTCAACCAGGCCTCCGACCGCGTGGCCGCCTCGCTGTTCGGCCCCACCCTCAACGAGGACGCGAGCCGGCGGTACCGCGAGATCTGGTGACCGCTGCTCCTGGTGCGGGAGCCGCCTGCCCGTGCGCCGAGGCGGCGAGCAGGAGCACCAGGGCGCCGGCCCACTCGAAGGCCAGCTCCGCCGTCTCCAGGCGCACGTGGTTCCACGACGGCTGGACGAGGCGCTGGTCGAGCAGCAGGCCGGAGACGAGGTAGAGGCCTCCGGCCGCGACCACCAGCAACCGCTGGCGCGGGCGCAGGACCAGCAGGAGCAGGAGCACCACGGGCACGCCCGCCGCCAGCAGCGCGACCTGCACCGGGTGAGCGGCCACCGGCCCGGGGAGCGCGCTGAGCCGCTCGTCCCCGGCGACGAGGTGGTGCAGGCCCAGCACGTGGTCGGCCGAGACCAGGCTGAGCAGCGCGCCCAGCAGCGCCCACGCCACCGCACCGGCGCGCGCGGCCCGCGGGCCGAGGCGCCCTCCACCGCCGAGGCCGTCCGCCCGGGCCCGCAGGAAGCAGGCCAGGGCCACCAGCACGTACAGCACGGTCGCCCACCACCCGGGCAGCGCCTCGGCGCGGCCGGCCACGGCGAGGCTCGCCCAGCGCCGCCCCGGATCCTCGTAGGTGGCCAGTCCGGCGAGGACGAGCACCAGGAGGCTGACCACGGCGGGCACGGCGAGCACCCACCGCGGCACGTCCAGGGTCGCCACCGACCAGGGCGCCCGTCCCGGCCCGCCGGCCTCCGCCGGAGCGCCGTCCCCGTGCGTCCTGTGCACCCCGCTCCTCCCTCGCCGCCGTTCGCGGACCGTGCGTGCGGGCATCCTCGCCGACGCGGCGGACGTCGCAGCGCGCCGCGGCGCAGGACGCCGCCCGTGTAGCCTCGGTCACCACCTCCTGCGACCGGCACCCCTCCCACCCGACCGGTCCTGAGGCACCGACCCGCGGGAGACGCAGCGATGACGATGGCGAGCAGCAGCACGGCGGCGGAGTCGGAGGCCGCTGGCCCCGGCGCCCCCATGATGCACATCGGGCAGCTGGCCGAGCGGTCCGACATGTCGCTGCGGACGATCCGGCACTACGACGAGACCGGGCTGCTGCGCCCGTCGGGCCGCACCGAGGGCGGCTTCCGCCTCTACACCGAGCGCGACCTCGAGCGGCTGCTGGTGATCCGGCGGATGAAGCCCCTGGGCTACACCCTGGAGGAGATGGGCGAGGTGCTCACCATCGTCGACGCGCTCGGGGCCACCACCGACCCGGCCCGTGCCGCCGGGCTGCGCGCGGACCTCCTGCGCTTCGCCGACTCGGCGAAGGAGCGCCGCGCCAGGCTCGAGCGGAACCTGGAGTGGGCCGACGAGTACATCGAGCTGCTCGAGAGCCTCTAGCCCGCCCGCGGAGCTCAGGTGACGCCGCCGGCGGCGCTCCCCTGCGGCGGGAGGCCAGCACCGGCGGCGCGAGCTCCCACCGCCGGTGCGCGGCCAGGCGCCGCTCGCGGGGGATCGCCTGGTCCGCTGCCTCGAGCACGACGAGGTCGACACCGGCGCCGGTGAGCCCGGCCGGCCCTGGTGCTGCTGGGACGCAGCGGCTGACACCCTCGACGGGAGCCAGGGCCTGGTCACCGCGATCGCCCGCGTCAACACCAGCGGCGGCCGCCTGCTCCGATCGGACGGCTCCGCCACACCGGTCGCGCCCCCGGCTCAGCTGGCGGCGGTGGCCACGGCTGCCGCCGCGCCCACGCTGTCGCCCAGCACCGCCGCGAGCAGCCCCCGCGCCCACTCCAGCACCTCGCCGTCGCGCAGCGGCCGGCCGCCGACCCGCGCGGTGGCCGGGCGCGGCACCAGGACCGAGCGCACGGCCGGCTTGACCAGGGTGCCCGGGTAGAGGCGCTTGAGCCTCATCTCCTGGCTCTCGCGCAGCTCCACCGGCGCGAACCGGATGAAGCTCCCCTGCGCCGAGGTCTCGGTCACCCCCACCGAGCGGGCGTGCACCCGGTACCGGGCCACGGCGAGCAGGTTCTCCACCTGCTGGCCCGGCTCGCCGTAGCGGTCGACCAGCTCGGCGCGCACGGCCGCCACGTCGTCCTCGGTGCTCGCCGCGGCCAGCTTGCGGTAGGCCTCCAGGCGCAGCCGCTCGTGCGGCACGTAGTCGTGGGGCAGCAGCGCGTCGACCGGCAGCTCCACCTTCACCTCGGCCTGCTCCACCGGCGCGTCGCCGCGGAAGTCGGCCACGGCCTCCCCCACCAGGCGCACGTACAGGTCGAAGCCCACGCCCTCGATGTGTCCCGACTGCTCCCCGCCGAGCAGGTTGCCCGCCCCGCGGATCTCCAGGTCCTTCATCGCCACCGCCATGCCGGCGCCGAGGTCGGTGTGCTGGGCGATCGTCGCGAGGCGGTCGTGGGCGGTCTCGGTCATCGGCCGGTCGGGCGGGTACATGAAGTAGGCGTACGCCCGCTCGCGGCCGCGCCCCACCCGCCCGCGCAGCTGGTGCAGCTGGCTCAGCCCGAGCAGGTCGGCCCGCTCGAGGATGAGCGTGTTGGCGTTGGAGATGTCGAGCCCGGTCTCGACGATCGTCGTGCAGACCAGGACGTCGGCGCGCCGCTCCCAGAAGTCGAGGAGCACCTGCTCGAGCCGGTGCTCGGGCATCTTGCCGTGCGCGGTGGCGATCCGGGCCTCGGGCACCAGCTCGCGCAGGCGTGCCGCGGCGCGGTCGATCGACTCCACCCGGTTGTGCACGTAGAACACCTGGCCCTCGCGCAGCAGCTCGCGGCGCACGGCGGCGGTCACCTGCTTCTCGTCGTAGGCGCCGACGTAGGTGAGCACCGGGTGCCGCTCCTCGGGCGGGGTGGCCAGGGTCGACATCTCGCGGATGCCGGTGACGGCCATCTCCAGGGTGCGCGGGATCGGCGTCGCGCTCATCGCGAGCACGTCCACGTCGGTGCGCAGCTGCTTCAGCTGCTCCTTGTGCTCCACCCCGAAGCGCTGCTCCTCGTCGACGACGACCAGGCCCAGGTCCTTGAACCGCACCTCGCCGCCGAGGAGGCGGTGGGTGCCGATGACGACGTCGACGCTGCCGTCGGCGACGCCGGCCTTGGTGGCCGCAGACTCCTTGGCCGAGGTGAACCGCGAGAGCGCCCGCACGGTCACCGGGAACGCCGCGAAGCGCTCCGCGAAGGTGGCCAGGTGCTGCTGCACGAGCACCGTGGTGGGCACCAGCACCGCCACCTGCTTGCCGTCCTGCACCGCCTTGAACGCCGCGCGGACGGCCAGCTCGGTCTTGCCGTAGCCCACGTCGCCGCAGATCAGCCGGTCCATGGGCACGGTGCGCTCCATGTCGGCCTTGATCTCCTCCATGGTGACCAGCTGGTCGGGGGTCTCGACGAAGGCGAAGGCGTCCTCCAGCTCGCGCTGCCACGGGGTGTCCGGGCCGAAGGCGTGGCCGGTGGTGGCCATCCGCGCGGAGTACAGCTTGATCAGCTCGGCGGCGATCTCCTTGACCGCCTTGCGCGCGCGCCCCTTGGTCTTCGCCCAGTCGCTGCCGCCCATCTTGTTCAGCGTCGGCGACTCGCCCCCGACGTAGCGGGTGACCTGGTCGAGGGTGTCGGTCGGCACGTAGAGCCGGTCGCCGGGGTGGCCCCGCTTGGACGGCGCGTACTCGAGCACGAGGTACTCACGACTCGCCCCCCCGATCGTGCGCTGGACCATCTCGACGTAGCGGCCCACGCCGTGCTGCTCGTGCACGACGTGGTCGCCCGGGCTCAGCTGCAGCGGGTCGACGGCGTTCCGCCGCCGCCGGCTCGGCATCCGGCTGGCGTCCTTGGACGTCGGCCCGGCCCGGCCGAGCACGTCGGCCTCCGAGAGCAGGGCGAACCGCAGCGGCGGGGCGACGAACCCGGTGCCCAGCGAGGCGGTGGTCACCTGCACCACCGACGTCGGCGGTGCGGCGTCGACGCCGTCGACCAGGGCGGCCGGCACGTCGGCGTCGGCGAGCACCTCCGCCATCCGCTTCGCCGAGCCGTGGCCCTCGGTGGTGACGACCACCCTCCAGCCCTGGGAGGCGAGGTTCCTCAGCTCGGCCAGCGCGGCCTCGACGTCGCCGCCGTACTGCTCCACCTCCCGGGCGCCGAGGGTGAGCACCACGGCGTCGTCGGCGCCGTCGTAGCTGCGGGTCTCCTCGTCCGCGGCGAAGGAGCTGAGCGACCACCACGGCCGCGAGGTGCCCAGCGCGTGCGCCCGGGTGGCGGCGAAGCTGGTGTAGCTGGCCCGCTCCAGGCCGAGGTCGACCGGCACCTGCCCGCCGGTCGCGGCGCTCGACCAGGCCGCGGCGAGGAACTCCTCGGACGTCGCGACGAGGTCGTGGGCGCGGCTGCGCACCCGCTCGGGGTCGACCAGGACGACGTGGGTGCCGGCGGGCAGCACGTCGAGCAGCGGCTGCATGCCGTCGACCAGGGCCGGGGCGAGCGACTCCATGCCCTCCACGGCGATGCCCGCGGCGATCTTGTCGAGCATCTCGGCGGCGCCGGGCAGCTGGTCCTTCAGGTCGGCCGCCCGCTGGCGCACGGCGTCGGTGAGCAGCAGCTCGCGGCACGGCGGGGCCCACAGCCCCTCGGGCACCACCTCGAGGCTCCGCTGGTCGGCGACGGCGAAGGCGCGCACCTCCTCGACCTCGTCGCCGAAGAACTCCACCCGCAGCGGGTGGTCGGTGGTCGGGGGGAAGACGTCGAGGATGCCGCCGCGCACGGCGAAGTCGCCGCGCCGCTCGACCATCTCGGTGCGGCTGTACGCGGCGGCCACCAGGGCGTCGACGACCGCGTCGAGCTCCACCTGCTGGCCGGCGCGCAGCTGCACGGGCACCAGGTCGCCCAGCCCGGTCACCAGCGGCTGCAGGACCGCGCGCACCGGGGCGACGACCACCCGCAGCGGTCCGTCCTCGGCGCCGAGGGCCCCGGGGTGGGCGAGGCGGCGCAGCACCGCCAGGCGCCGGCCCACGGTGTCGGAGCGCGGCGAGAGGCGCTCGTGGGGCAGCGTCTCCCAGGAGGGGAGCTCCGCGACCGCGGTCGGGTCGAGGTAGCAGCGCAGCGCGGAGGCCAGGTCCTCGGCCTGGCGGCCGGTGGCCGTGACGGCGAGCACGGTGCGGCCGGCGTCCTCCGGCCCCTGGCCGGCCAGGGCGGCGATCACCGCGGGGCGGGCGCCGCCGGGGACGGCGAGGTCGAGCAGCGGGACGTCGCCGGAGCGCGCGGCCTCGACGGCGCGCCGGAGCGCGGCGTCGGGGCGCAGGGCGGCGAGGACTCCGGTCAGGGACACGTGGCCCAAGGGTAGGCGGCCCCGGTGCGCCCCCAGGAGGCGGCAGGCCCGCTCCGCCGCACCCGTGCCGACCGGGCCCGGCTCAGTCGGCCGGCTTGGGCAGCGCCCGGGCCGGGGAGGCCATCGCGGTCGCCCCTGCCGGCACGTCCTTGAGGACGAGGGCGTGCGGCCCGACCCGGGCGCCGTCACCGATGGTCACCGGACCGAGGACCGAGCACCCGACGCCCAGGATGACGCGATCGCCCAGCCGCGGTTCCTGGTCCACGCCCATCCGGGCCCCGCTGAGCTGGCCCAGGGTGACGTGCTGGCGGACGATGCAGTCGTTCCCGATCACGGTGCCCCTGCCGATGAGCACCCCCATGTGGTGCACGATCTTGAGCCGGCGGCCGATGACCGCGGTCTCGTACACCTCCATGCCGTAGACGTTGCGCACCAGCAGGACGTTGACGGTGTGGCAGGCGCGGCGCAGCAGGCGCGCGAGCACCCCTGGCCGGTCACGGAGCGCGGTGCTGACCCGGTGCAGGGCGAGGGCGTGCAGGCCCGGGGCGGTGAAGGACCGGCTGTGGGTCTCCCAGTCCTCCCTGAGCAGCGCGCGCAGCGTCGGCTCCTGCTCCACGGCGCTCACGCCGTCGACCCGGCGTCGACGGTCATCACGGTGCCGGTCGTCCCCGCAGCCTCCGGGGCCATCAGGTGCGCGATGGCCCCGGCCACCTCGTCGGCTGTGGCGAACCGCCCCAGGGGGCTGCGCGACCGGATGCGCTCGAGGTTGCCGCTCCCCAGGCTCTCGGTCATCTCGGTGTCGAGGAAGCCGGGCGCCACGGCGTTGACCGTCACCCCGCGCTGGCCGAGGTCCCGGGCCAGGGAGCGGGTGAACCCCTCCAGCCCGGCCTTCGCCGCGCCGTACACCGACAGGCCCCTGAACCCGGTCGAGGCGACGATCGAGGACACGTTGACCACCCGCCCGCGGCGGCGCGAGATCATCGGCCGGACCAGGTACTTCGTCAGCAGGATCGGGGAGGCGAGGTCGAGCCCGAGCAGCGCGCGGATCTCGCTGTTGTGCATCGTCGGCAGCAGCCCGTCGGTGCCGGCGGCGGCGTTGTTGACCAGGCCGAAGGGCTCGCCGTGCTCAGCGAGCACGCGCTTGGCCAGCGCGGGGAGGGCGTCGAGGTCGCTGAGGTCCGCGCAGACGTGGGCGTAGCCGCCTCCCGTCTCGTCCCCGGCTGCTGCCAGCTGCGACGGGTCGACGGGGCGGCGGGCGATGCCGACGACGCGGAAGCCGTCGCGCAGCAGCCGCGCGGCGGTCGCGCGGCCCACGCCGCTGCTGGTGCCGGTGACCACGACGAGGTCGCTCACCGCCGGCCCGCCTTGCCCGTGGTGGAGAGCGGGAGCTCCTCGACGACCTCGATGCGGGCGGGCACGTGGGCGCTGGGGAGCCGCTCGGCGACGCTGGTGCGCAGCAGGCCCGGCAGAGCCGCGCGCCCGGCGTCGTCCAGGTCGGGGGCCGCGACGACGCGAGCGGTGAGGATCCAGCCGCTGAACGGGTTGCGGCGGGGCAGCACCAGGGCGTCGGCGACGTGCGGGTGCTCGCGCAGCACGGTCTCGACCTGCTCCGGGGCGACCGTCACGCCGCCGACGTTCACCACGCCGGAAGCACGGCCGAGGAACCGGACGCGGTCACCGGCGACCTCGACCAGGTCGCCGGTGCTGGCGAAGCCGTCCTCCTGCGCCGTGCTGGCGCCGGGAGCGTGGACGAACAGCACGCCGTCGCGGACCTGCAGGGCCACCCCGCGGGGCGGTTCCTCCAGGTAGGCGAGCGGGAAGCCCTCACGGCCGTCGCTGACCGCGAAGGCGGCACCGGTCTCGGTGGCGGCGAAGACGTGCGTGACTCGGGCGCCGGGGAAGGCGGCGCGCAGGGCGTCCAGCAGCCGCTGGTCGGCGATCTCCCCGCCGAGGGTCACCTGCGTCAAGGACAGCGAGCCGGGTCGCGCCGTCTGCAGCACCTGGCGCCACAGGGTCGGGGTGGCTGACAGCGCGTCCACCCCGTGCTCGGCCAGCCAGGCCAGCCGCTCGGGCAGTCCCGGCAGGTGGGTGGCGTCGAGGACGGTGTCACCGCCGCGCAGCGCCTGGAGCAGCACCTGCACGCCGGCGGTGCGGGTGGGTTCGTAGAGGAGGCCCCAGCGCCGCGGCCCCGTGCCGCTGCCGGGCCGCACGGTGCGGGCGAGCGAGTCGAGGGTGTGGTCGACCGGCTTGGGCTCCCCCGTGGTGCCGGAGGTGAACAGGCGCCACCGCGTGGCAGCCGGTGCGCGGCGCGGCGGCGGCATCGGGGAGGCGCCGCCGCTCGCCGGGACCTCCGCGGGGGCGACGTCGTCGCTGAGCACCACGGCGCCCGCTGTCGAGCCCCCGGTGTCCAGGGCCCCCCGCAGCTCCACCCTCCCGGCCCAGCCGTCGAGGGCCGCCAGGGCGGCCGCCACGGGCAGCCCCCGTCGAGCGGTCACGACGACGGCACCCCCGAACGGCACCCGGGCCCGCAGCCCCAGGACGTCGTCCGCGAGCTGGGCGTGGCTCAGGCGCGACCGGCCGTCGACGAGCGCGGCACGGTCGTCGACCAGGACCTCACGCGCTGGGAGCATGCGCCGCGTACACCTCGACGAACTCACCGAGCGTGCTGGGGTAGACCGGCTGCTCCATCTCGGTGAAGGGGTCGTAGCCCAGGGAGTCCTCCAGCCGGGTCACGAGGACGGCGAAGCCCAGGCTGTCGAGACCGCTCTGCAGCAGGACGTCACCGTCGTCGAGGGCAGGCACGGGCTTGCCGTCCTCGACCAGCAGAGCGGTGATCTCCTCGACGACGGCACCGCGGACGCGGTCTCGGTCACTCATGCCGCAAACCTACCGCAACGTGAAGGTCGCGGCGCCCGCGTCACCTGTCCAGCGGTAGGCGCCAGTACGACCCGAGCTCGACGTCGAGCTCGGGCGGCTGCAGGCGCGACATGCCCGATCCCGGGTAGGGGGTCAGCTCCCCGAACCACACCTGGCCGCCGACCTGGTACAGGTCGACCCGGATGAAGTCGAAGGACCGGCCCAGCGCGGCAGCCGCCGCGAGCATCTCCTCGAGCCGCTCGGGGCGCGGGGCGACCTCTGCCGCCGGGCGGGCCGCCGGCACCCCCACGGGCTCCCAGTCGGGCGAGTACACGCGGTTGCGGTGCCGACCGGCGGTGCGACCGGTGTGCATGCCGATGAGGCGCGGCTGACCGTCGAAGACGAAGAACTTGAAGTCGTCGAGGGGTTCGGTGCTGATCATCTCCTCGACCACGAAGCACCGCCGGGCCTGGCTGTAGGCCCACTCCCCGAGCGCTGACTGGGGCTCGTCCAGCCACCCGGTCGTCAGCTCCTGCAGCGCCGCCACGTCCGGGCGCCCGTGCCCGAGGTGGACGAGGCCGTAGCGGTGGTTGGGCTTGAGGACCCACCGCTCGGGGAGGTCGAGACCGGCCAGCTCGGCCAGGTCCGTGCCCGCCCAGTGCGTCGCGGGCACCCTCAGCCCGGGCACTCCGGCCGCCTGGGCGATCCGCTTCATCTCCAGCTTGTCGCAGGTGCCGGCGATGAGGCCCCGGCGGTCGCGCAGCATGCGCCAGTGCACCTTCTCCGTGAACGTCCGCGGGTGCGACAGGGAGAGCCTGCGCCCGTGGCGCCGGCGGTAGCGCCGGCGCAGCCGCCACGACAGCGGCAGCCGACGCTCGACGGCGCCCGTCACCTGCTCCACGAGGCGGGGAGCGGTGGGCGCGGGAGACGGAGCTGGCACGGTGACGAGCCTAGGCACGCCCGGCCGGAAGCACCCGCTCAGCCGCGGGCGGCGGGGAGCAGCCCGCGGTCGACGTAGTAGCGCCGCACCTGCGGGTCGGTGGCGAAGGGCCCGTGGTACTGGAAGATGTTGGGGTTCGGCATCGTGGCGTTGGCCTCGACGACGCGCACCCCGCCGCCGGTCACGCACAGGTCCCAGCCCACGTGGTCCAGCTCGGGGAAGGCGCTCATCAGGGCGCCCACCAGCTCGCGCACCTCCTGCCAGTGCGGCAGCTGGAGCCCGGCGATCCGCGCCCCGGTGTCCGGGTGCTCGTCGTGCTGCACCCGCTGGAGCCCCCGCGGGGCGCCCACCGCGGGCCCGACGACGCCGGTGGCGAGGTCGACGTGGCTGCACAGCCCGCCCGCGCTGACGTTGTCCACGGCCCCGGTGGCCGCGGTGCCCCAGCGGTGCACCGCGGCGACCAGCTCGGGGCCGCCGGGGAGGCGGACGGCCAGGACGCGCAGGGTGTTGAGGGAGGCCGGGTTGACCGCCGCGAGCACCGGGTGCTGCACCAGCACCTCCTGCACCAGCAGGTCGACGTCCGGCTCCGCGGGGTACGACTCGACCTCGGCGCCGGCGACCAGCCGCACGCCCCTGCCGCCCGCGCCGGCGACCGGCTTGACCACCACGGCGGGGAGGTCGCGCACCCGCCGGGCGGCCGACTCCGACCGGGGTCGGAACGACCCGCCGGTGATGATCCCGTACACCTCGGGAGCGGTCCCGCCCAGGCCCCGGGCCACCAGCGCGTCGGCGAACAGGCTCTTGTCCTCCGCCAGCGCCTTGGCGGAGCGGCCGTTCAGCTGCTTCATGCGCGCGTGCACCCTGGCGTCGCTGATGTAGGGCAGCGCGGGGTCGCGGACGCCGGGGTAGAGGTAGAGCCGGTTGGAGAAGAACCCCCGCACCCACATCGACGGGTGCATCCGG
>CADCUY010000536.1 GCA_902806005.1 uncultured Quadrisphaera sp.
CCATGAGCCGGGCCTTCGCGCAGGCGGTGTTCGCGGGGTGGAGCCCGGCGGAGCTGGCATCGCTGCCGGCGGGCGCCGTCCAGCCCGGCACGGGCGGGTCCGCGGGCGCGCCGGGCGGGCGGACGCCGGAGCTGCCGGCGGGCGCCGTCGCCGCCCTCGTCGACGGCTGGGCGGGCCTGCACGGCGTCGTCGTCCTCGAGCTCCTCGGCCACCTCGACTGGACCGGCGCGAGCGGTGAGGACACGTGCCGCGACGTCCTGCTGCGCTACGCCGACCGGCTCGCGGCGGCGCGCGCCACCGGCGAGCGGTGAGACCGGGGTCACACGGCGCCGGACCGCCCAGCGGCTCCAGGAGGAAGATCGTCGGGCCGATGGGCGCTGGTGACCTCCCGCACCGGCCGGCTGCGCTCCCGCACCTCGCAGCGCTCCCTCGCCACCCTGCTCGTCCTCGTCGTGCTCGCCGCCTCGGTGCTGCCGCTGCTGGTGATGGGCGGCTACGCCTGGCAGCGCAGCGCCGGCGACTGGCGGCAGAACTCCGGTGAGCTCCTGCAGTCCGAGGCGCGCTCGATCATCGAGAAGGTCGACCGGAACCTGTTCGAGCGCTACGGCGACGTGCAGGCGTTCGCGGTGAACCCCGACGCCCGCGGCGACGCCGCGACCGTCGCGCGCGCCGCCGACCTGTACAGCCGCACCTACGGCATCTACGACCTGCTCCTGGTGCTCGAGCCCGACGGCACCCTGGTGGCCGGCAACTCCACCACCGGGGACGGCGAGCCGGTGGACGCCGCGGCGCTGGCCGCCGCCGACCTCGCCGCGGAGCCCTGGTTCGCCGAGGTGCTCGCCCTCGAGCCCGGCCGGACCTCCGTGCAGGAGGCCGCCGTCGACCCCCTCGTCACGGCGGCCACCGGGCGCGAGCACCTGTCGCTGGTCTTCGCGGCGCCGGTCTGGGGCGCCGACGGGCGGGTCGAGCGGGTCTGGGTGAACTGGGCCTCGTGGCCGCGCGTGGTCGACCAGATCGTCGAGGAGCAGAGCGCGGGGCTGGCCGAGCGGGGGGTCGACGCCAGCGTGCAGCTGCTGCGGCGCGACGGCCTGGTGCTCTCGGGGCCGGGTGCCGGCGAGCTCGACCTGCTGGCCGCCGGGCTGCCCGCCGCCCGCGCCCTCGCCGACGGCGCCTCGGGCAGCGGCACCTCCACCGTCGGTGGGGTCGAGGAGGTCATGGGCTGGTCGGCCTCCCAGGGGGCGCTGGGCTTCGAGGGCTACGGCTGGGGGGTGCTGCTGCGCCAGGACCTCGCGGGCGCTGTGGCCCCGGCGTCGGCCCTGCTGCGAGCCGTGGGCCTGCTCGCGGTGGTCGTGGCCGCGCTCGCCGCGGGCACCGCGGTCGTCGTCGCCCGCGCCCTCACCCGGCCCCTGCAGAGCGCCGTGGAGGTGCTGGAGCTGGTGGCCACCGGCGACCTGCGCCACCGGCTGCCCGAGGACCGCGGCACCTCGGAGGTGCGCCGGCTCGCCACCGCGCTGAACCGCTCCGTGGGCGACGTCGCCGAGGTGCTCACCGCCCTGCGCGGCCGCGCCCAGGACCTGACCGGCGCCACCAAGCGGCTGCAGGTCCTCGCGGGCGAGGTCGCCGAGGACGCCGCACGCAGCGCGTCCCTGGCGGCCGCGGCGGGCGCGACCACCGAGCAGGTGGCGCAGGAGGTGCACTCGGTGGCCGCGGGCGCCGAGGAGATGGGCGCCAGCATCCGCGAGATCGCCGACAGCGCCGCTCGCGCCGCGCACACGATGAACGAGGCCATGGCCACCGCGGAGGCGACCAGCAGCACCGTGGCTCGGCTGGGCGAGAGCTCGCGGGAGATCGGCGCCGTGGTCGAGGCCATCGCGGCGATCGCCGCGCAGACGAACCTGCTGGCGCTCAACGCCACCATCGAGGCGGCCCGCGCCGGCGACGCCGGCAAGGGCTTCGCCGTGGTGGCGGGCGAGGTCAAGGACCTGGCGCGCGAGACCGCCCGGGCCACCGCGGAGATCTCCGGGCGCATCGTGGCCGTGCAGGCGCAGAGCGGCGAGGCGGCCGGAGCGATCGGCGAGATCAGCGCCGTCGTCGACCGGGTGCACGAGTACCAGACGACGATCGCCTCGGCGGTGGAGGAGCAGAGCGCGACCACCGCGGAGATGAGCCGCGGGGTGGGCCTGGCCGCGGCCGGGACGAGCAGCGTCGGCAGCGACGTCCGCAGCGTCGCCGACGCCGCGGCCTCCACCGCGCGCTCGACCGAGGCGACCCGCGAGACGGCCGCCTCCGTGGCGGGGATCAGCGACGACCTCGGGGCCCTGGTGGCGCGCTTCACCCTGCCCTGAGGCGCTCCGCTCAGCGGTCGAAGTGCGCCTTGCGCACCACGCCGTGCACGCCGACGGTGCGGTCGACGACCTGGCTGATCGTGAAGTCGGCGGCCGCCGAGAGGTACGCGTAGGCCACCGAGCGCTCCATGCCGCGGTCCTGCTCGAGGAAGTCGAGGGCGTTGACCACCGCGCGCCGCATCGCGACGTCGAGGTCGCTGCCCTGCGCGCCGCCGCCGGAGCCGTCCGGGTCGGAGAGGCCGATCGGCACCCACGCGTCGGCGGTCTCGGCGAAGGGGTACCGGAAGGCGACCTCGGGGGCGTCGCCGGCGCCCGGCTTGCACGCGGTGAGCCGGAAGGTGCCGCGCAGCGACCCCTCCATCGCCGTCAGGGCGACCTCGCCGTCGCCCATCGCCATGTGCGGGTCGCCGACGTAGAACAGCGCGCCGGGCGAGGTCACCGGCAGGTAGAACGTCGACCCGACGCCGAGCAGGCGGATGTCGATGTTGCCGCCGCCCAGCGTCGGCGGGATCGAGTTGAGCAGCGGGTCGGTGAGCTCGCCCGCGCCGTTGTAGGCCACGCCCATCATCCCGAAGAAGGGCGCGAGCGGGAACTCCACCTCGCCGCCGTCCCAGGTCATCACGCCCGCGGCGCCCTCCTTCCCGTCCCGGACGGCGGTGAAGGTCGAGACGTTGCCGTAGGCGCGCGGGTCGCCGCTGGCGCGCCCGTCGGCGCCCACCGGCGGCATGACCTCCTCCAGGGTGATCCCCGCGGCGGGCGAGCCGTCGGCGAGGCGCGGCAGCGAGCCCTTGCCGTGCCGGCTGGAGACGACGCCGTAGGGCACCCGCAGCAGGGTCGAGAGGGTCTCGACCTTGAGCACGTCGCCGGGCTCGGCGCCCTCGACGAAGACCGGCCCGGTGACCACGTGGGGCCCGTCGCGGTCGAAGTCGCGCGGGGTGCGGTCGTAGTCGCGGGCGACGGCGACCGCGTCGGCGAGCACCCCGTCGGCGGCCACGCCGTAGCCGGCGAACCACGACAGCGGGTCGCGGCCCTGGTCCTCGAGGATCCCCTCGTGCGAGACGGCGTCGATCGTCACGGTCTCGCCGGAGCCCACGGTCAGCGCCGGCTCCGCGCCGGTGCTGGGCACGTAGCCCCAGCGGACGGCGTCGACCTCGGAGGGCAGGTAGTGGTCGCCCTCGATGCGACCGCGGCCCGGCTGGAGCGGGTGGTCGGGCACGCGCACCCGCCCCGGGTGCCGGGTCGCGGGCTCGGCGAACGCCGGGGCGGCGGCGGCCAGCGGCAGGGCCGTCGCCGCGCTGACCGCGGTGGCGGCCTGGAGGAAGCCGCGGCGGCCGACCCCCCGGACGAGGGTGTCGCGGGCGGAGCGGGCGGCGGCGTCGTCGGTGCCGGGTCTCGTGGGGGCCATGGCCGGGATGCTGCATCCCGCATGATTCGTCCCGGTTCGCGCCGGGTTTCGATCACGTGTCGTCGGCCCCCGCGCGCGCCGTCCGGCGCCGGGGCTCAGCCGAAGAGCTCGTCGAGGAACGACTTCTTGCGCTTCTGCGGGTAGCCGGAGGAGTGGCCGTACGAGGAGCTGTGACCCGAGCGCGACTGGCCGGCCTGGCGCAGCACCTCGCCCACCACGGCGCCGAGGCCGCCCGCGGGGCCCGGCTGCCCGCCGCC
>CADCUY010000537.1 GCA_902806005.1 uncultured Quadrisphaera sp.
CGGTGCCGAAGTGCTGCCCGAGGTCGCCCAGCCCGGCGGCCGAGAGCAGGGCGTCGCACGCGGCGTGCGCGGCGACGTCGCCGTCGGAGTGCCCGGCCAGGCCGGGGCCGGCACCGGGCCACGCCAGTCCGGCCACCCGGAGCTCGCGGCCGGCGTCCGCCGGCGCGAAGGGGTGCACGTCGACGCCGATCCCCACCAGGGGCATGGCGTCGCCCGCGGGGTCGGTGCTCACCGGCCCGCGCCCGTGGTCGCGGGCGCACCGGCGGCCAGCACGGCGTCGACCAGGGCGAGGTCGAGCGGCCGGGTCACCTTGAACGCCTCGTCGGCCCCGGCCACCAGGTGCACCGGGTGGCCGAGCCGCTCGGCCAGCGACGCGTCGTCCGTGGCCGCGACCTCGCCGGCCCCGGGGCCGCGGTGCGCGCTCTCCAGCACCCCGCGCGCGAACCCCTGCGGGGTCTGCACCGCCAGCAGGCGCGAGCGGTCGACCACCGCGCTCCCCCGGGCGTCGTCGGCGTGCTCGCGCACGGTGTCGTGCACGGGCACCACGGGCACCACCACCGGGTGGCCCGCGAGCACGGCGTCGACCACCCGCGCCACCAGGGCGCCCGGGGCCAGGCAGCGTGCCGCGTCGTGCACCAGCACCACGTCGGCGTCGCGGCCGAGCAGCCCGCCGGGCGCGCACGCGCGGCGCAGCGCCTCGAGGCCCGCGACCACCGACTCCTGACGGGAGGACCCGCCGGCCGTGACGACGACGCCGTCCGGCACCAGCGCCCTGACCTCGTCGGTGGCGGTGGGCGGCGCCACCACGACGACGAGGTCGACCCGGCCCGACCCGAGCACCCGGGCCACCGCCAGCTCGACCAGGGATGCGCCGCCCGCGCGGACGAGCGCCTTGGGGCCGCCCGCACCGAGCCGGGTGCCCGCCCCGGCCGCGACGACCAGGCAGGCCGCGGTGCTCAGCTCGCCAGCACCTCGTCGAGCAGCGCCTCCGCGCGGGACTCCTCGGTCTTCTCGGCGAGCGCGAGCTCGGAGACCAGGATCTGGCGGGCCTTGCTCAGCATGCGCTTCTCGCCGGCGGACAGGCCGCGGTCCTGGTCGCGGCGGTACAGGTCGCGGACGACCTCGGCGACCTTGATGACGTCGCCGGACGCGAGCTTCTCGAGGTTCGCCTTGTAGCGGCGCGACCAGTTCGTCGGCTCCTCGGTGTACGGCTGGCGCAGCACCCCGAAGACGCGGTCGACGCCCTCCTTGTCGACGACGTCGCGCACCCCGACGAGGTCGCAGTTCTCGGCCGGCACCTCGATCGTCAGGTCGCCCTGCGCCACCTTCAGCGTCAGGTACATCTTCTCCTCGCCACGGATCTTGCGGTTCTTGATCTCCTGGATCAGTGCCGCCCCGTGATGGGGGTAGACGACCGTCTCTCCGACTTTGAACGCCATCAGCGCGCTCTCCCTTCGCCGCACCGAGGTTACCACGCCTGTGACCGACCTCTCGTGCCCCGGGAGCCGTTTGCGCTGGTCAGGGCCCTGCCGGGCCCACGGTCGGCCAGAGGCGCCGGCCCGGCCCCGGTACGATCGGCCCCGTGAACGCCTCCTGGACCGAGCAGCCGCCCCGGGCGCAGCGCGCCGTGCGGGCCGCCGCCGTGCTGGCGGCGTCCCTGGTGCTGAGCGGGTGCACCTACCTCAACCCGCAGACCACGCAGGACCCCTACGTGCCCACCGACGGGCAGGCGGTGAGCCTGGGCGAGGTCCGGGTCGCCTCGCTGCTGATCGTCTCCGAGGCCGAGGGCGAGCCCGGCCGCCTCGTGGCGCGCGTCGTCAACGGCACCGCCGAGGAGCAGCGGGTCACCATCACCGGCGAGGGCCTGGACGAGTCGGTCACCGTCCCCCCGCAGGCGACCGTGGCGATCGGCGAGCCGGGCGACCCGGACGCGCTCGACGTCGTCATCGACGCCGTCTCCGAGCGCCCCGGCCAGCTGGTGGAGCTGACGATCGTCCGCGAGGGCGAGGGCGGCGAGACCCTGGAGGTCGGCGTGCCGGTCCTCGACGGGAGCCTCGAGCAGTACGCGCCGTACCTGCCCACCGCGGAGCCGACGACGACGCCGGGCGGTGACGCCGGGGCACCTCAGACGCCCGCCCCGGGCGGCGACGCGCCCTCGGTCGACGACGACGAGGAGACCGAGAGCGGCACCAGCAGCGGCACGAGCGGCACCGCCGGCGAGCAGTGAGCGCCCGCCGGCGGGCTCGTGACCCTCAGCCGACGTCGAGCTCGTAGCCCTCAGCCGACGTCGAGCTCGTAGCCCTCAGCCGACGTCGAGCTTGTAGCCCAAGCCGCGCACGGTCACCAGGACGCGCGGGTCGGAGGGGTCCTCCTCCACCTTGGCGCGCAGCCGCTTGACGTGGACGTCGAGGGTCTTGGTGTCGCCGATGTAGTCGCTGCCCCAGATCCGGTCGATCAGCTGGCCCCGGGTCAGCACCCGCCCCGCGTTGCGCAGCAGCAGCTCGAGCAGCTCGAACTCCTTCAGCGGCAGGCGCACCGCCTCGCCGCGCACGCTGACGGTGTGCCGCTCGATGTCCATCCGCACGGGCCCGACCTCGACCACGCCGTCGTCGTCGACCTCGGTGTCGCCGCCGCGGCGCAGCACCGCGCGCACCCGGGCCAGCAGCTCCCGCGAGGAGTACGGCTTGGTCACGTAGTCGTCGGCGCCCAGCTCCAGCCCCACGACCTTGTCGACCTCGCTGTCCTTGGCCGTCAGCATGATCACGGGCACGCTGCTGCGGGCCCGCAGGGCGCGGCAGACGTCGGTGCCGGGCAGGCCCGGGAGCATGAGGTCGAGCAGCACCAGGTCGGCGCCGGCGCGGTCGAAGGCCGCGAGCCCGGCGCGCCCGTCGCCGGTCACCTCCACCTCGTAGCCCTCCCGCTCGAGCAGGTAGGAGAGGGGGTCGCTGATCGACTCCTCGTCCTCGACCACCAGGATCCGCGTCATCGTCCGACCTCCACGCCCTCGCGGGCCCCGTCCCGAGAACCGTCACGTGAACCGTTCCGCGCCCGGGCCGCGACGGCGTCGCGCACCCGGCCCGCCGCAGCCTCCCCCACCGCGTCGCGCGCGCCGTCGCGGGCCCCGTCGCGCTCGTCGTCCGCCGCGGGCCCGGCCGCCGGCCGGGGCGCGCGGTCGGGCAGCCGCAGGGTGAACGTCGAGCCGAGGCCGACCTGGCTCCACAGGTGCACGTCGCCCCCGTGCTGCGACATCACGTGCTTGACGATGCTCAGCCCCAGGCCGGTGCCGCCGGTCGCGCGCGAGCGCGCCGGGTCGGCCCGGTAGAACCGCTCGAACACCCGGCGCTGCTCGGCGGGCGGGATGCCGATGCCCTCGTCCTTCACCGCGACCTCCACCAGGCCGTCGCCGCGGTGGACGCCGACCGCGACGCGGGTGCCGGGCTCGGAGTAGCGCACCGCGTTGTCGACGAGGTTGGCGACCGCGGTGGTCAGCTGCTCCCGGTCGCCGTAGACCTCCACCCCGGCCCAGCCGGGCCCCTCGGTCACCAGCTCGACCTCCACCTGGCGGGCGACCGCGGTCAGGTGGCAGCGGTCCAGCGCCTCCTCGACGCAGCGCACGAGGTCGACCAGGACGGGCCGCGAGACGGGGTCGCTGGCCTGCAGCTGGGAGAGGTCGACGATGTCGCGCACCAGGCGCGTCAGCCGCGCGGTCTCCACGCCCATCCGCGAGGCGAAGCGGCGCACCGCCACCGGGTCGTCCGAAGCGCCCTCGACGGCCTCGGCGAGCAGCGACAGCGCACCGACCGGGGTCTTCAGCTCGTGGCTGACGTTCACCACGAAGTCGCGCCGCACCTCCTCCAGGCGCGCCGACTCCGTGCGGTCGCTGGCCAGCAGCAGCACGTGGGCGGGGCCCAGCCGGGCCACGCGGACGTCGAGCACGGCGCGACCGCTGCCGCCCAGCGGGCCGCGGGGCAGCTCGAGGCGGCGCTCGCGCACGCCCCCGTCGCG
>CADCUY010000538.1 GCA_902806005.1 uncultured Quadrisphaera sp.
GACGACTGCTCCGGGGCGGGCTCCACCGTCGGGGGCCCCGGCCGGGGCCTTCGACGCCACCACGTCGTGGACCAGGAGGTCGGTCACCGTGCCGTCGCGCAGGCGCTCCGCGTCGCGCTCGACGCCGACCTGCGCGAAGCCGGCCTTGTCGGCCACCCGTCGGCTGGCGACGTTGCCGCGCGAGGCGCGCAGGGCGACCCGCGCCAGGCCGAGCCCCCCCGACGCCTCGGGGGCGAAGGCGTGCGCCACCACGGCCCGCACCGCCGCGGTCGCCACGCCGCGCCCGGCGGCGTCCGGGTGCACCCAGTACCCGACCTCCGCCGAGCGCGCCCCCGGGCCGAGCCGGAACAGCGCCATCGTCCCCGTCAGCGGCCCTCCCGCCCGGTCGCGCACGGCCCAGTAGACCCCGCGCCCGGCCGCGTGCTCCTCCTCCCGGGTCGCCACGAAGGCGATCGCGTCGGCCGCGGTGTACGGCGACGGGAGCTCGGGCAGCCAGGCCTGCGTCGCCGGGGCGGCGCACGCCTGGGCGATCCGCGGCACGTCGTCGGGCTCGAGCGGGCCCAGGTGCACGGCCGCGGTGCCACCCCGGCGGGCCGGGGCGGTGAGCGGCACCGGCACCAGCCACGGCGAGCGCGGCCGCAGCGGCTCGTCCCAGCGGACCGAGCCCACCCAGCCGTCCACGCGCTCGTCCCGGAGCACCAGCAGCCCCCGGACCGTGCCCTCGAGGGTCATCCCGCAGGCCCAGGCCACCCGTCGCGCCGGCCAGTTGCCCACCTCGGCGCGCCAGTGCACCACCGCCGTCCCCAGCTCGGCGAACGCCCAGGTCAGCGCCAGCCGCACCGCGGCGGACGCCGCCCCCCGGCCGCGGGCCCAGGGGGCCAGCGCGCACCCGACCCGGGCCGCCCCGGCCCGCAGGGGCTTCAGCTCCACCACCCCGGCGCAGGCGCCGTCGAGCTCGACGGCGAAGGTCAGGAGGTCCTCCTGCGCCCAGCCGCGGGCCGCGGCGTCGAGGTAGGCGCGGACGACGCCGCGGTCGTCGTCGCCCGCGGGCCCGTCCACCCAGCGGGCGAAGACCCGGTCCCGCAGCACGTCGAGGAGCGGCTCGACGTCGCCGGGGCGCAGCGGGCGCAGCGCCACCGGGACGTCGAGGTCCTCACCCAGGCTGGGGGCCTCCACCTCCGGCAGCGTGGTTCAGGCGGCCACGGGTGGCAACCGCTGGCCCTCAGCCGGTCGCTCGACGCCGAGCGCCCACCGGCGGGGGTGACCACGCGACTACGATGCCGTAGCCGGTGCGCCGGGCGGGGAGGGTGGACGAGCCCCGCCCGCGGCGGGGCGCCGGCCGGGCGCCCCAGCGCGCCGGGCCGGTGAGGTGGCGGCGCTCGACCGACAGCGCCGCCGGACGAGAGGGGAAGATCCATGGCCAGCGTGCTGGAGAAGCTGCTGCGCGCCGGTGAGGGGCGGATCCTGCGCAGGCTGCAGGGGCTGACCGACCAGGTGAACCTGCTCGAGGACGACTTCACGGCGCTGTCCGACGCGGAGCTGCGCGAGGAGACCGACCGCTACCGCGCGCGCCTGGCCGACGGCGAGACCGTCGACCGGCTGCTGCCGGAGGCCTTCGCCGCGGTCCGCGAGGCGGGCCGCCGCACCCTGGGGCAGCGCCACTTCGACGTCCAGCTCATGGGCGGCGCCGCCCTGCACCTGGGCAACATCGCCGAGATGAAGACCGGTGAGGGCAAGACCCTCGTCGCGACGGCCCCCGCCTACCTCAACGCCCTCACCGGCAAGGGCGTGCACGTGGTGACCGTCAACGACTACCTGGCCAGCTACCAGAGCGACCTCATGGGCCGGGTGTACCGCCACCTCGGGATGACCAGCGCCTGCGTGCTGGACGGCATGGCGCCCGACGAGCGCCGCCGCCAGTACGCCGCCGACATCACCTACGGCACGAACACCCAGTTCGGCTTCGACTACCTGCGCGACAACATGGCCTGGAGCGCCGCGGAGCTGGTGCAGCGCGGGCACCACTTCGCCATCGTCGACGAGGTCGACTCCATCCTCGTCGACGAGGCGCGGACACCTCTGATCATCTCGGGGCCGGCCAGCGGCGACGCCTCGAAGTGGTACGCGGAGTTCGCCAAGATCGTCAAGCGCCTGCAGCGCGACCGCGACTACGAGGTCGACGAGAAGAAGCGCACCGTCGGCGTGCTCGAGTCGGGCATCGAGCGCGTCGAGGACCACCTCGGGATCGACAACCTCTACGACTCGGTGAACACCCCCTACGTCGGCTACCTCAACAACGCGGTCAAGGCCAAGGAGCTGTTCAAGCGCGACAAGGACTACGTCGTCCTCGACGGGGAGGTGCTCATCGTCGACGAGCACACCGGGCGCATCCTCGCGGGCCGCCGCTACAACGAGGGCATGCACCAGGCCATCGAGGCCAAGGAGGGCGTGACCATCAAGGCCGAGAACCAGACGCTGGCCACGATCACCCTGCAGAACTACTTCCGGCTCTACGGCAAGCTGGCCGGGATGACCGGCACCGCGCAGACCGAGGCCGCGGAGTTCAACGCCACCTACGGCCTGGGCGTCGTCCCGATCCCCACCAACCGGCCGATGGCCCGCAAGGACCAGCCCGACCTGGTCTACAAGACCGAGATCGCCAAGTTCGACGCGGTCGTCGAGGACATCGCCGAGCGCCACGCCACCGGGCAGCCGGTGCTGGTGGGCACGACCAGCGTGGAGAAGAGCGAGTACCTGGCCAAGCAGCTGCGCGCCAAGGGCATCGGCCACGAGGTGCTCAACGCCAAGCAGCACGCCCGCGAGGCGGCGATCGTCGCCATGGCCGGGCGCAGGGGCGCGGTCACCGTGGCCACGAACATGGCCGGCCGCGGCACCGACATCATGCTCGGCGGCAACGCCGAGTTCCTCGCCGTCGCCGAGCTGGCCGGCAGGGGCCTGGACCCCACCGACACCCCGGAGGCCTACGACGAGGCCTGGCCGGCGGCGCTGGAGCGCGCGCACGAGGCCGTGCGCGCGGGCCACGACGAGGTCCTCGAGCTCGGGGGGCTGTACGTGCTGGGCACCGAGCGCCACGAGTCGCGGCGGATCGACAACCAGCTGCGCGGGCGCTCGGGGCGCCAGGGCGACCCGGGGGAGTCGCGGTTCTACCTGTCGCTGACCGACGACCTCATGCGGCTGTTCAACTCCGGGGCCGCCGAGGCCCTGCTGACCCGCGCGGGCATCCCCGACGACGTGCCGCTGGAGTCGAAGATGGTCTCGCGGGCCATCCAGAGCGCCCAGAGCCAGGTCGAGGGCCGCAACGTCGAGATCCGCAAGAACGTGCTCAAGTACGACGACGTGCTCAACCGCCAGCGCACCGTCATCTACGACGAGCGGCGCCGCGTCCTCGAGGGCGAGGACCTGCACGAGCAGGTGGGCCACTTCATCGAGGACACCGTCACCAGCTACGTCACCAGCGCCACCTCGACGGGCTTCCCCGGCGACTGGGACCTCGAGAAGCTGTGGACGGCGCTGCGCACCCTGTACCCGGTGCAGCTGACCGTCGAGGAGGTCGAGGAGGAGGTCGGCGGCCGCGAGCACCTGACGACGACGCTGCTGGTCGACGAGCTGCTCTCCGACGCCCGCCAGCAGCTGATCGCCCGCGAGGCGGCGCTGGGCGCGGCGGGGCTGCGCGAGCTGGAGCGCCGGGTGGTGCTCAGCGTGCTCGACCGCAAGTGGCGCGAGCACCTGTACGAGATGGACTACCTGCAGGAGGGCATCTCGCTGCGCGCGATGGCCCAGCGCGACCCGCTGGTGGAGTACCAGCGCGAGGGCTACCTGCTCTTCCAGGCGATGCTCGACGCCATCAAGGAGGAGTCGGTCGGCTACATCTTCCACCTCGAGGTGCAGGTGCGGCCCGAGCAGCCCGCGCCGGCGCCCGCCGTGGGCGTGCAGGCCGCCGGCGCGGCCGGCAAGGCCCTGGAGACCGCCGGGGCGCCCGGCCG
>CADCUY010000539.1 GCA_902806005.1 uncultured Quadrisphaera sp.
CGCCGGGGTGCTCGCCGCCGCGCCCGCCGCGCTGCGCACCCGCGCCCTGCGCCGCGCGGCCCTGGAGGCCGGCTGCCCGGCGAGCGCGCTCACCCGCGAGCACGTGCTCGCCGTCCAGGGCCTGGTGGTGGCCTGGCGCGGGCAGGGCCCGCTGCACCTGCCGGGCCGGGTGGAGGCCACGCGCTCCTGTGGGAGGGTGGCGCTGTGGACGCCGACGACATGGGCAGCGACCTCGCCGAGGTCCTCGTGACCGCCGAGCAGATCGCCGCGCGGCTGCGCGAGATGGCCGCCGAGGTCGACCGCGACTACGCCGGGCGCGACCTGCTGCTCGTCGGCGTGCTCAAGGGCGCGGTGATGGTGATGGCCGACTTCGCGCGCGAGCTGCACGGCAGCGCCCCGATGGACTGGATGGCCGTCTCCAGCTACGGCTCGGGCACGAAGTCCTCGGGCGTGGTGCGCATCCTCAAGGACCTCGAGGCCGACGTCACCGGCCGCGACGTGCTGATCGTCGAGGACATCATCGACTCGGGGCTCACCCTGTCGTGGCTGGTGGCGAACCTGCGCTCGCGGGGCGCGGCGAGCGTCGAGGTGCTCACCCTGCTGCGCAAGCCCACCGCGGCCAAGGTCGACGTCGACGTGCGCTACGTCGGCTTCGACATCCCCAACGCCTTCGTCGTCGGCTACGGCCTCGACTTCGGGGAGCGGTACCGCAACCTCCCCTTCGTCGGCACCCTCTCGCCGCACGTCTACGCCTCCTGAGGGCCCGCCCGGGTGGTCGTCCCGCGTGATCGCTCTGGGTGATCGCCCTGGGCGAACGGGCGGGCGGTGAGCGCGTCGACCGGAACACCTGGGACGCTGGTGCTCGTTGAAGGGTCAGGAGCCGCGGCGGCGACCCGCCGCGCGCGCGGTGGTCGCAGGCCACCGGAGCGGCTCACCGAGCAGGAGGGACCGGGCGCCACGCCCACCGAACGATGCCACGACTCAAGCGCATTGCCCGGGGCCCGACGGTGTGGATCGTCGTGGCCCTGCTCCTGCTCCTCCTCGCCTTCCAGGCGTTCGGCGGCGGCCGCGGCCCGGAGACCATCGACACCCAGGACGGCCTCGAGCTGCTCGCCGACGGGCGGGTGACCCAGGCCCGCATCGTCGACGGCGACCAGCGGGTCGACCTGACCCTCGCCGACGACTTCGACGACGACACGGGCACCTCGGTGCAGTTCTTCTACGTCGAGCAGCGCGGCGAGGAGGTCATCGAGGCGGTCAGCGCCGCCGCGCCCGAGCAGGGCTTCACCGACGAGGTGCCGCAGGGCTCGATCCTCGGCTCGCTGCTGCTGAACCTGCTGCCGATCCTGCTGCTGGTCGGCCTGTTCTGGTTCTTCCTCGCCAACGCCCAGGGCGGCGGCAGCCGGGTCATGCAGTTCGGCAAGTCGAAGGCCAAGCTGGTCTCCAAGGAGGCCCCGAAGGTCACCTTCGCCGACGTCGCCGGCGCGAGCGAGGCCGTCGAGGAGCTCCGCGAGATCAAGGAGTTCCTCTCCGAGCCCGCCAAGTTCCAGGCCGTGGGCGCGAAGATCCCCAAGGGCGTGCTGCTCTACGGCCAGCCCGGCACCGGCAAGACGCTGCTGGCCCGCGCCGTCGCCGGCGAGGCCGGGGTGCCGTTCTACTCGATCTCGGGCTCCGACTTCGTCGAGATGTTCGTCGGCGTCGGCGCCTCGCGGGTGCGCGACCTGTTCGAGCAGGCCAAGAACAACGCCCCGGCGATCATCTTCGTCGACGAGATCGACGCCGTGGGCCGCCACCGCGGTGCCGGCATGGGCGGCGGCCACGACGAGCGCGAGCAGACCCTGAACCAGCTGCTGGTCGAGATGGACGGGTTCGACGTCAAGACCAACGTCATCCTCATCGCGGCCACCAACCGGCCCGACATCCTCGACCCGGCGCTGCTGCGCCCGGGCCGCTTCGACCGGCAGATCGCCGTCGACCCGCCCGACCTCAAGGGCCGCGAGGCGATCCTGGCGGTGCACGCCAAGGGCAAGCCGATGGCCCCGGACACCGACCTGGCCACCGTCGCGCGGCGCACCCCCGGCTTCTCCGGCGCCGACCTGGCCAACGTGCTCAACGAGGCCGCGCTGCTCGCGGCGCGCACCGGCCTGACGGTGATCAGCGACACCGAGCTGGACGAGGCCATCGACCGGGTGCTCGCCGGCCCGCAGAAGCGCACCCGCGTGATGAGCGAGAAGGAGCGCAAGATCACCGCGTACCACGAGGGCGGCCACGCCCTGGTCGCGGCGGCGATGCGGCACACCGACCCGGTCTCGAAGGTCACGATCCTGCCGCGGGGCCGGGCGCTCGGCTACACGATGGTGCTGCCCGTGGACGACAAGTACTCCACGACGCGCAACGAGATCCTCGACCAGCTGGCCTACGCCCTCGGCGGGCGCGTCGCGGAGGAGATCGTCTTCCACGACCCGACCACCGGGGCGTCGAACGACATCGAGAAGGCCACCGCCACCGCCCGCAAGATGGTCACGCAGTACGGCATGAGCGAGCGGGTCGGTGCGATCCAGCTCGGCCAGCCCACCGGCGAGGTCTTCATGGGCCGCGACATGGGCCACCAGCGCGACTACTCCGAGGGCGTCGCCGAGATCGTCGACGAGGAGGTGCGCCGCATCATCGAGGCGGCGCACGACGAGGCGTGGGAGGTGCTGCAGCAGTACCGCGACGTCCTCGACCACCTGGTGCTGGAGCTGATGGAGAAGGAGACGCTGAACGCGGAGCAGATCGCCGAGGTCTTCGCCCCGGTGCAGAAGCGCCCCCTGCGCCCGGTGTGGCTCTCCTCGGAGCGCCGCTCGGTCTCCGACCGGCCCCCGGTGCTCTCGGCGCTGGAGCGCCGGCAGATGAACGGGCACGCCAACGGCAACGGGAACGGCGCCGCCAACGGCAACGGGAACGGCGCTGGCCACGGGCACGAGGCCGCCCACGGCGAGCGCGTCGGCGGCAGCCGGCGGATGGGCTCCGAGGACCGGATGGCCCCGCAGGACGAGGCCGCCGCCGCCAAGCCGGAGCACCCCGCCGAGGTCCGCGGGACCCGCGCGGAGGGCCCCGTCGACCCCGGCGAGCAGCACTGAGCCCCAGCGGCGCGGGGCCCGGGGCGCTGCAGCCCGCGGCGGCGGGACCCGGTGCCTACGACGGGCCGCGGGTCGAGGCCGCGGTCCGCGAGCTGCTGCTCGCCATCGGCGAGGACCCCGACCGCGACGGGCTCCGCGACACCCCGGCGCGGGTGTCGCGGGCCTACGCGGAGCTGTTCGGCGGGCTGCAGCAGAGCCCGGCCGACGTGCTGGGCTCCACCTTCGACGTCGACCACGACGAGCTGGTGCTGGTCCGCGAGATCCCGCTGGCCTCCACCTGCGAGCACCACCTGCTGCCCTTCGTGGGCGTGGCGCACGTGGCCTACCTGCCCGCGGCCGACGGCCGGGTGACGGGGCTGTCGAAGCTGGCGCGCCTGGTCGACGTCTTCGCCCGCCGCCCGCAGGTGCAGGAGCGCCTGACCGGGCAGATCGCCGACGCCCTGGTCGAGCACCTGCACGTCAGCGGCGCCCTGGTCGTGATCGACGCCGAGCACCTGTGCATGGCGGTGCGGGGGGTGCGCCGCCCCGGGGCCCGCACCACGACCTCGGCCGTGCGCGGCCGGCTGCGCGAGCCGACCACCCGGGCCGAGGCGCTGTCGCTGATCCACGGGAGGTCCGGGTCGTGAGCGCCCAGGCGCAGGCGCAGGCACCGACCCTGCCCGGGCTCGCGGGCCTGCCCACCGGGCGCACCCTGGTGGTGGGCGTCGTCAACGCCACCCCTGACTCCTTCAGCGACGGCGGCCGCCACTGGGCGCCCGGCGACGCCGGTCCGGCGGTCGACCGCGGGCTCGCCCTGCTGGCCGACGGGGCCGACCTCGTCGACGTCGGCGGGGAGTCCACCCGCCCCGGCGCCGGGCGGGTCGACCCCG
>CADCUY010000540.1 GCA_902806005.1 uncultured Quadrisphaera sp.
GTTCGGGGGCCTGACGGCGGTCGACGTCGCGCACGTGGAGATCCAGCGCGGGGCGATCACCGCCCTGATCGGGCCCAACGGCGCCGGCAAGACCACCTTCTTCAACCTGCTGACGGGCTTCGACAAGCCCGACGGCGGCGACTGGACGTTCGGGGGCCGCTCCCTCGGCGGGGTGCCGGCCCACCGCGTGGCCCGGCGCGGGATGGTGCGCACCTTCCAGCTCACCAAGGCCCTGTCGCGGCTGACCGTCCTGGAGAACATGCGGCTCGGGGCCGGCGGCCAGCGCGGCGAGAGCCTGCTGCGCGCCCTCTTCCGGCCCCTGTGGCGCTCCGAGGAGGAGGCCAACACCACCCGCGCCCACGACCTCCTGCGGCGGTTCAAGCTCGACGCCAAGGCGGGCGACTTCGCCGGCAGCCTCTCCGGGGGGCAGCGCAAGCTCCTGGAGATGGCGAGGGCGCTGATGACCGAGCCCGAGATGGTGATGCTCGACGAGCCCATGGCCGGGGTGAACCCGGCGCTGACCCAGTCGCTGCTCGGCCACGTCAAGGACCTGCGCGAGGAGGGCATGACGGTGCTCTTCGTCGAGCACGACATGGACATGGTGCGCGACATCTCGGACTGGGTGATCGTCATGGCGCAGGGCAAGGTCGTCGCCGAGGGGCCGCCGGACGCCGTCATGGCCGACCAGGCCGTGATCGACGCCTACCTCGGCGGGCACCACGACGCCCCGCTGACCCTGGAGGACGAGGAGCGCCAGATCGCCGAGACCGAGGCCGCCGTGGACGCCGAGATCGCCGCGGGAGACCGCCGGTGAGCGCGCGGGAGGGCTCCGAGGTCCTCGACCGGACCGCCCACGTCGCGGCGGCCGAGGGGGCGCTGCTGCGGGCCGACGAGCTCGTGGCCGGCTACTTCCCCGGCGTCAACATCCTCAACGGCTGCGACCTGTACTGCCGCGAGGCCGAGCTGGTGGGCATCATCGGGCCCAACGGGGCCGGCAAGTCGACCCTGCTCAAGGCGCTCTTCGGCCTCGTCAAGGTCGGCTCGGGCCGCATCACGCTCCGCGGCGAGGAGATCACCGGGCTGCGCGCCGACCGCCTCGTGCAGCAGGGCGTCGGCTTCGTGCCCCAGACCAACAACGTCTTCCCCTCGCTGACCATCGAGGAGAACATGCAGATGGGCGCCTACCAGCGCCCCAAGCAGTTCCAGGAGAGGTTCGACGTGGTCGTCGACCTGTTCCCCGCGCTCGGCCAGCGCCGCTCCCAGCGCGCCGGCTCGCTCTCGGGCGGCGAGCGGCAGATGGTGGCCATGGGGCGCGCGCTGATGATGGACCCGTCGGTGCTGCTGCTCGACGAGCCCTCGGCCGGCCTGTCGCCCGTGATGCAGGACGAGGTGTTCCTGCGCACCCGGCAGATCAACCGCGCCGGCGTCTCGGTGGTCATGGTCGAGCAGAACGCCCGGCGCTGCCTGCAGATCTGCGACCGCGCCTACGTGCTCGACCAGGGGCGCAACGCCTACACCGGCACCGGCCGCGAGCTGGCCGACGACCCGAAGGTCACCCAGCTGTACCTCGGCACCCTCGCCAAGGCCTGACGCGGGCCGCACGCACAGAGGGGCCCGGCCGCGTCGGCCGGGCCCCTCTGTGCGTCCTGGTAGCTGGTCAGAGCGTCCCGGGGCGGTACTCGAGGTTGGTGAAGGTGTTGTCGTCGCCGTACTGGTAGATCCCGATGGTGGCCTCGGTGGGGTCACCGTTCTCGTCGAACTCGATCGGCCCCGAGACGCCGTCGTAGTCGAAGTCGGTGCCCGCCTCGGCCAGGGCCAGGCAGTCGGCGTAGGTCGTGCACTTCTCGCCGCCGCCGGTCACGTCCTCCAGGGCGCCGGCGATCGCCGTACCGGTGTCGTCACCGGCGACGGTCGCGGCGAGCGCCGTGATGATGGTGGCGTCGTAGGACTCCGGGGCGTACGCGAAGTCCTTGAGGTCCGGCGTGACGCCGAACAGGCGCTGCTTGAAGTCGTCCGTGGTCTCCGCGCCGGGCAGGGTGCCCTTGGTGCCGGCGAGGGTGCCCGGCGGGAAGTCGGCGCTGTAGTCGGCCAGGTTGCCGTCGACGAAGTACAGCGGCAGGTCGGCCGGGCCGATGCCCTGGGCGATCAGCTCGGGCACGATCTTCTTCGTCTCGTCGAAGCTGATCAGGACCAGCGCCTCCGCGCCCGAGGCCGCGACCTCGGAGACCTCGGCGGAGTAGCTCGCCGCGGCCGGGTCGTAGACCTGCTCGCTGATGACGGTGCCGCCGCCGGCCTCGATCGACTGCTTGGCGTTGGCGAGCAGGCCCGTGCCGTAGTCGTCGTCGAGCGCCATGATGGCGACGTCGAGGTGCCCGTCGGCGATCACGGCGTCGCCGAGGACGCGGCCCTGCAGCACGTCCGAGGGGGCCGTGCGGAAGTACAGGCCGCCGTCGTCGTAGTCCGTGAAGTCCGGCGAGGTGTTCGCCGGGGAGATCTGGAGGACGCCGGCGCCGGTGATCTTGTCGATCACGAGCTTGCTCACCGAGGAGGAGGCGGCACCGACGATGACGTCGACGTTCTCGCCCAGCAGCCGGTCGACCGACTGGTTGGCGATGTCGGTCTTGTCGTCACCGGAGTCGGACTCGACGTAGGCGACCTCCTGGCCGTCGTAGCCGCCCGCCTCGTTGATCTCGTTCAGGGCCAGCCGCACGCCGGCGAACTCCGGCGGGCCGAGGAAGGCCAGCGAGCCGGTCTGCGGCAGCAGGGAGCCGACGGTCAGCGTGCCGTCGCCCTCGGCGGCGGGGGCCTCGCTGGACGACGAGGACTCGGAGGTCGTGGCCTCGGCCGCGGGCTCCTCGCCGCCGCCGCCGCCGCACGCGGCGAGCGCGATGCTGGCGACGCCGATGGTGGCCGCCGTGCGCACCAGGCGCAGGGGTCGCTTGCTCATGGGTCTCCTCAGGATGACGCCGTGACCGGGCGGGCGAGCGCCCGCGCGGTCGTGTGGGTGTGCGGACGCTAGCCCATCGGTCGCGCCGCCAGGGCCACCTCGAGGAGAGGTGTTGCGCAGTCGTTACCTACGTGCTCCGCAGGACGCCAGCATGATCACGCTCAGTCGCCGACCTGCTGCAGGACGGCGTCGGCGACCTCGCGCATGGTCAGGCGGCGGTCCATCGACGTCTTCTGGATCCACCGGAACGCCTCCGGCTCGGTCAGCCCCATCCGGGTCTGCAGCAGGCCCTTGGCGCGCTCGACCCGCTTGCGGGTCTCGAAGCGCTCGGTGAGGTCGGCGACCTCGTCCTCCAGGGCGGTGATCTCCTGGTGGCGCGACAGCGCGATCTCGACGGCGGGCAGGAGGTCGGCGGCGCTGAAGGGCTTGACCACGTACGCCATGGCGCCGGCGTCGCGGGCCCGGTCGACCAGCTCGCGGTCGGAGAACGCCGTCAGCAGCACCACCGGGGCCAGGCGCGCGCGGCCGATGCGCTCGGCGGCGGAGATCCCGTCGAGCACCGGCATCTTGATGTCCATGACGACCAGGTCGGGGCTGGTCTCCTCGACCAGGCGCACCGCGGCCTCCCCGTCGCCCGCCTCGCCGACGACGTCGTAGCCGGCCTCGGTGAGGATCTCGACGACGTCGAGGCGGATGATCGCCTCGTCCTCGGCGACCACGACGCGCCGCCGCGGTTGCGTCGCGGTGCGGGCGGGCTCGGCCTGCGGCGCCGCGGCGGGGGCCGGTGCTGGGTCGGTCGTGGCGGCTGCGGCCGGCTCCGTGCTCATCCTCGGGAGCCTAGTGGCGAGCAGCGGCGGCTCCTCCACCGGTGATCGCCGGATCGGCGGTACCGGCGGGGCACGCGCCCGCGAGGGGTGGCGCGCTGCGCCCCGGGTGGGACTCGAACCCACACTGCATCGATTTTGAGTCGACTTCCTCTGCCGATTGGGATACCGGGGCCGGCTCCGAGAGCGCCGCCGAGGCTACCGCGCCGGGACCCGCGGGAGGGCCCGCGCCCGGGCTCGCCGTGCGAGGGCGAGCCCGGTGCCGCTCAGCCCTGCAGCGGGCCCAGCGGCACCCGCCGGCCGTCGGTCTGCCCGCCGACCACGTGCACCCGCACGGCGTTCGTCGAGCCGGCCGTGCCGGGCGGGGAGCCGGCCACGATGACGACGGTCTCCCCCTTGGCCAGCCGGCCCTGGGTCAGGAGCGACTCGTCGACCTGGGCCACCATCTCGTCGGTGGTCTGCACGAAGGGCACGAGGAAGGCCTCGATGCCCCACGTCAGCGCGAGCCGGTTGCGGATGGCGGGGTCGGGGGTGAAGGCGAACAGCGGGATGCGGCTGCGCAGCCGGCTCATCCGGCGCGCCGAGTCGCCGCTGACGGTGAACGTCACCAGGTGCTGAGCACCGATCAGCTCGCCGATCTCCCGCGCGGCCCAGGTCACGGCACCGCCCTGGGTGCGCGGCTTGGAGCCGAGGGGGCGGATGCGCTCCATCCCCAGCTCCTCGGTGTTGTCGATGATCCGGGCCATCGTGCGCACGGCCTCGATGGGGTAGTCCCCCACCGAGGTCTCGCCGGACAGCATGATCGCGTCGGCGCCGTCGAGCACGGCGTTGGCGCAGTCGGAGGCCTCCGCGCGGGTGGGCCGCGGCGCGGAGATCATCGACTCCAGCACCTGGGTGGCCACGATCACCGGCTTGGCGTTGCGCCGGCACATCTCCACCGCGGTCTTCTGCACCAGGGGCACCTGCTCCAGGGGCAGCTCCACGCCGAGGTCGCCGCGGGCGACCATGATGCCGTCGAAGGCGGCGACGACGCCCTCGAGCGCGTCGACGGCCTGCGGCTTCTCGACCTTGGCCAGCACCGGCACCCGGCGGCCGACGTCGTCCATGATCGCGTGGACGTCCTTGACGTCCTCGCCGCTGCGCACGAACGACAGGGCGATGAAGTCGACGCCCTGGTCCAGCGCCCAGCGCAGGTCCTCGGCGTCCTTCTCCGACAGGGCCGGGACGCTGACGGCGACGCCGGGCAGGTTGATGCCCTTGTTGTTCGACACCGGGCCCGCCAGGGTCACCGTGGTGACCACCCGGGGGCCGTCGACGGCGGTGACCTCGAGCCCGACGCGCCCGTCGTCGATCAGCAGGGGGTCGCCCGGCCGGACGTCGCCCGGCAGGCCCTTGTAGGTGGTGGACACCAGCTCCGCGGTGCCCTCCACGTCCTCGGTGGTGATGGTGAAGACGTCGCCGGCGCTCAGGACGTGCGGGCCGTCGACGAAGCGGCCGAGGCGGATCTTCGGGCCCTGCAGGTCGGCGAGGATCGCCACCGCGCGCCCGCTCTCCTCCGAGGCGCGGCGCACGTTCGCGTAGGAGGCGGCGTGCACCTCGTGGCTCCCGTGGCTGAGGTTCAGGCGGGCCACGTCCATGCCCGCGGCGACGAGCTCGCGGATCTGCTCGTAGGAGGAGGTGGCGGGGCCGAGGGTGCACACGATCTTGGCGCGACGCATATCCACCAGCCTAGTGCGAGGGGTCGCACGCGCGCTGGTCGTACCGAGCCCCGTGGACGATGCTCGGCGGACCAGGAGGGGGAACCGTGGAGGGACACGTCGTGGTGGGGTTCAGCTGGGACGACGAGGTGGACGCCGCCTACCTCTCGCTCGAGGCCGCGGGCCAGGAGGCGCGCAGCGTCCGGCAGGTGGTGGTCGAGCAGGGCCTCGTCGGCTTCGAGGTGATCCTCGACGTGGGTGCTGACGGGCGGCTGCTCGGCGTCGAGCTCATCGGTGCCGAGGCGGCCCTGGGAGCCGGCTTCCGGGAGCGGCTGCGACCCGGTGCAGCACCGTCCGGGACGTGAGCCCGACCAGGGGGCACGACCGTCGCTCCTCGTCCACCGCACGCACGTGTCCGCGCGAGCCTCGGATGACGCGGCGCGGGTGGACGTGCCCCCGCGCGTCCGAGGAGGACGCGGACCCCGCGGACCACCGCGAGGGGCCCGGGCTCAGACGGTCAGCGCTCAGACGGTCAGCGGCCGGCTCGACGGCGTCACGGGCGACGGCAGCGCGCTCGGGCGGCCCATGAGGTGCTCGTCCACCGCGGCCGCGGCGGCGCGCCCCTCGGCGATCGCCCACACGATCAGCGACGCCCCGCGCCCGGCGTCGCCGGCCACGAACACGCCGTCGCGCGAGGTCATCCACCGCTCGTCGCGCACGAGGGTGCCGGTCGGCGAGACCTCCAGGCCCAGCTGCTCGACCAGCGGCATCTTCTGCACCCCGGCGAACCCCAGGGCCAGCAGCACCAGCTGCGCCGGCAGCACCTTCTCGCTGCCCTCGACGCGCTCGTAGGTGCGGTCGGGCAGCCGCCGGGCCTCGTGCACCCGCAGCCCCGCCACCGCGCCCGTGCCGTCGTCGACGAAGGCCTCGGTGGTGGTCTGGTACACCCGTGCGCCGCCGGCGTGCTCGGCCTCCTCGTGCGCCCCGGAGACGGCGTAGACCAGCGGGTAGGTGGGCCACGGCTGGTCGGCCGAGCGCTCCTCGCCGGGCCGCGGGCCGATGGCCAGCTGGGTCACCGAGCGCGGGCCCTGGCGGAGCACGGTGCCCAGGCAGTCGGCCCCCGTGTCGCCGGCGCCGAGGATGATGACGTCCTTGCCCTCGGCGCGCACCGGCTCGGGGTAGTTCTCGAGCGGAGGGAGCCCGAGCGCCTCGCGGTTGCCCTGCGGCAGGAACTCCATCGCCTGCACCACCCCGCGCAGCTCGCGGCCGGGCACCTGCAGCTCCCGCGGCTGGAGGGCGCCGACGGTGAGCAGCACCGCGTCGTAGCGCTCGGCCAGCGCCGCGGCGTCGACGTCGCCCCCGACGTCCACGCCGGTGCGGAAGCGGGTGCCCTCGGCGGTCATCTGCTCGACCCGGCGGTCGACGTGCCGCTTCTCCATCTTGTACTCGGGCACCCCGTAGCGCAGGAGCCCGCCGATGGCGTCGTCGCGCTCGTACACGGCCACGGTGTGCCCCGCCCGGGTGAGCTGCTGGGCGGCGGCCAGCCCGGCCGGGCCGGAGCCGATCACCGCGACGGTCTTCCCGGTGAGCCGGTCGGGCACCTGCGGCTCGACCCACCCGGCCTCCCAGGCGCGGTCGATGATCGCCTCCTCGACCGCCTTGATGGTCACGGGCGCCTGGTTGATGCCCAGCACGCACGCGGCCTCGCAGGGCGCCGGGCACAGCTTGCCGGTGAACTCGGGGAAGTTGTTCGTGGCGTGCAGCTGCTCGATCGCCTCGCGGTCGTCGCTGCGGCGGGTGAGGTCGTTCCACTCGGGGATGAGGTTGCCCAGGGGGCAGCCGTTGTGGCAGAACGGGATGCCGCAGTCCATGCACCGGGTGGCCTGGCGGCGCAGCACGGCGTCGTCGCGGTCCTCGTAGATCTCGCGCCAGTCCTGGATGCGCACCGGCACCGGGCGGCGCCGGGGCACCTCGCGCTCGCGGACGGTCAGGAACCCCCTGGGGTCAGCCACGGACGGCCTCCATGATCCTCGACCAGACGGCGTCGCCGTCCGGGTCCTGCCCCGCCGCCGAGGCCTCGGCGCGCAGGGCGGTCACCCGCGCGAAGTCGCGCGGGAGCAGCCGGGTGAACCGCTCGCGCAGCGCCCCCGGGGTCTCGAGCAGCGCGCGGGCGGCCACCGAGCCGGTGCGCTCCGCGTGCCGGGTGAGCAGGGTGCTCAGCAGGGCGACGTCGGCCTCGGCGTCCGGCACGTCGGCCAGCCGGGACGCCACGAGCTCGCCGGAGGCCACCGCGGCGGCGTTCAGCCGCTCCGGCACCAGGTCGAGCACGTACGCGGTGCCCCCCGACATGCCGGCCCCGACGTTGCGCCCGGTGGGCCCGAGCACCACCACCACGCCGCCGGTCATGTACTCGCAGGCGTGGTCGCCGGCGCCCTCGACGACGATGGTGGCGCCGGAGTTGCGCACCGCGGCGCGCTCGCCGACGCGCCCGGCGATGAGCATCTCCCCCGACGTCGCGCCGTAGCCGATGGTGTTGCCGGCGATGACGTTGTCCGCCGCCGCGAACGGCGAGCGGTCGTCGGGGCGCACCACGAGCCGGCCGCCGGACAGGCCCTTGCCGACGTAGTCGTTGGCGTCGCCGACCAGGCGCAGGGTGACCCCGGCGGGCAGGAACGCCCCCAGCGACTGCCCCGCCGAGCCGGTGAGGGTGACGTCGATGGTGTCGTCGGGCAGGCCCTGCGGCCCGAAGCGCACCGTCACCTCGTGCCCGAGCATGGTGCCCACGGTGCGGTTGACGTTGCGCACCGCGGCCTGCGCCGTCACGGGTCGCGGCTGGCCGGGGGCGGCGTCGAGGGCGTCGCGCACGGCGGCGATGAGCTGGTGGTCCAGCGCCTTCTCCAGCCCGTGGTCCTGCGCGGTGGTGGCCCGGCGCGGGGTGCCCTCGGGCAGCTCCACCTGGTGCAGCACCGGGGAGAGGTCGAGGCCGTCGGCCTTCCAGTGCTCGAGCGCCTCGGTGGTGTCGAGCAGGTCGACCCGCCCGACCACCTCGTCGAGGCTGCGGAAGCCGAGCGCGGCCAGGTGCTCGCGCACCTCCTCGGCGAGGAACTCGAAGAAGGTCTCGACGAACTCCGGCTGCCCGGGGAAGCGGGCGCGCAGCTCGGGGTTCTGCGTGGCCACCCCGACGGGGCAGGTGTCGAGGTGGCAGACCCGCATCATGATGCAGCCGGCGACCACGAGCGGGGCGGTGGAGAAGCCGTACTCCTCCGCGCCGAGCAGGGCGGCGACGATGACGTCGCGGCCGGTCTTCATCTGCCCGTCGGTCTGCACGACCACCCGGTCTCGCAGACCGTTGAGCAGCAGGGTCTGCTGCGCCTCGGCCAGGCCCAGCTCCCAGGGGCCGCCCGCGTGCTTGAGCGAGGTCAGGGGCGCCGCGCCGGTGCCGCCGTCGTGCCCGGAGATCAGCACGACGTCGGCGTGGGCCTTGGAGACGCCCGCGGCGACGGTGCCGACGCCGCCCTCGGCGACGAGCTTGACGTGGATCCGCGCGCTCGGGTTCGCGTTCTTGAGGTCGTGGATCAGCTGCGCGAGGTCCTCGATGGAGTAGATGTCGTGGTGCGGCGGCGGGCTGATCAGGCCCACCCCGGGCGTGGAGTGCCGGGTGCGGGCGATGTTCGGGTAGACCTTCGGGCCGGGCAGCTGCCCGCCCTCGCCGGGCTTGGCGCCCTGCGCCATCTTGATCTGGATGTCGGTGGCGTGGGTGAGGTAGGCGCTGGTCACCCCGAACCGCCCGGACGCCACCTGCTTGACGGCGCTGCGCCGCGCCGGGTCGAGGAGGCGCTCGACGTCCTCGCCGCCCTCGCCGGTGTTGGACTTCCCGCCGAGGTTGTTCATCGCGACGGCGAGGGTCTCGTGGGCCTCGGCGCTGATCGAGCCGTAGCTCATCGCCCCGGTGGAGAACCGCCGGACGATCGCCGAGACGGGCTCGACCTCGTCCAGCGGCACCGGCGGGCGCTGCCCGTCCTTGAGCGTGAACAGCCCGCGCAGGGTCATCAGGCGCCGGCTCTGGTCGTCGATCCGCGCGGTGTACTCGCGGAAGACGTCGTAGCGGCGCTCCTTGGTGGCGTGCTGGAGGCGGAAGACGGTCTCGGGGTCGAACAGGTGCGGCTCGCCCTCGCGGCGCCAGCCGTACTCCCCGCCGACGTCGAGGCGCCGGTGCGCCTGCTGCACGCCGTCGATGGGGTAGGCGCGGGCGTGGCGCTGCGCGACCTCCTCGGCGATCACCTCGAGCCCGATCCCGCCGAGCAGGGTGGGGGTGCCGGTGAAGAAGCGGTCGACCAGCTCCTGGGAGAGGCCGAGGGCCTCGAAGACCTGGGCGCCGCGGTAGGAGGCGACGGTGGAGATGCCCATCTTCGACATCACCTTGAGCACGCCCTTGCCGAGCGCGGTGATCAGGTGCTGCACGGCCTGCTCGGGCTGGACGCCGGCGAGCACCCCGGAGCGGGCCAGGTCCTCGACGGACTCCATGGCCAGGTACGGGTTGACCACGGCCGCGCCGTAGCCGATGAGCAGCGCGACGTGGTGCACCTCGCGCACGTCGCCGGCCTCGACGACCAGACCGACCTGGGTGCGGGTCTTCTCGCGGATCAGGTGGTGGTGCACCGCGGAGGTCAGCAGCAGGGAGGGGATCGGCGCCCACACCGCGTCGGAGTCGCGGTCGGTCAGGACGACGAAGCGCGCGCCGCCGGCGATCGCCGCGGAGACCTCCGCGCAGATCTCGACCAGGCGGCGCTCGAGCGCGTCGCCGCCGCCGGCGACGGGGTAGAGGCCCTTGACCCGCACGGTGGCGAAGCGGGCGGCGGAGGTGCTGGCGCCGTCGGCGTTGATGTGCACGATCTTCGCCAGCGCGTCGTTGTCGATCACCGGGAAGGGCAGGGTGACGTGCCGGCAGTGCTCGGGGCCGGCGTCCAGCAGGTTGCCCTCGGGGCCCATCGAGACGCCCAGGCTGGTGACGACCTGCTCGCGGATGGCGTCCAGCGGCGGGTTGGTCACCTGCGCGAAGAGCTGGGTGAAGTAGTCGAAGAGCAGCCGCGGGCGGGTCGAGAGCACCGCGACAGGGGTGTCGGTGCCCATCGAGCCGATCGGCTCCGCGCCGCCGCGCGCCATCGGCGCCAGCAGCACCCGCATCTCCTCCTCGGTGTAGCCGAACGCCTGCTGGCGCCGGGTCACCGAGGAGCGCGTGTGCTGGATGTGCTCGCGGTCGGGCAGGTCCTCCAGGCGCACCCGCCCGGCCTCCAGCCACTCCTGGTAGGGGTGCTCGGCGGCGAGCGCGCCCTTGACCTCCTCGTCCTCGACGATCCGGCCCGGGCCGCCGGTGGCGCCGCCGGTCTCGACCAGGAACATCCGGCCCGGCTGCAGGCGGCCCTTGGCGACCACGGCCGCCGGGTCGAGGTCGAGCACCCCGGCCTCGGAGGCCAGGACGACCAGCCCGTCGTCGGTGACCCAGTAGCGCGAGGGCCGCAGGCCGTTGCGGTCGAGGACGGCGCCGACCACGTGCCCGTCGGAGAAGGTGACGCACGCGGGCCCGTCCCACGGCTCCATCGAGGCGGCGTGGAACTCGTAGAACGCCCGCCGCGCGGGGTCCATCTCGGTGTGGTTCTCCCACGCCTCCGGGATCATCATCAGCACCGCGTGCGGCAGCGACCGGCCGCCCAGGTGCAGCAGCTCGAGCACCTCGTCGAAGCTGGCGGAGTCGGAGGCGCCGGGGGTGCACACCGGGAACAGCCGGGAGAGGTCGCCGGGGATGACGTCGCTGGCCAGGGTCGACTCGCGCGCCGCCATCCAGTTGCGGTTGCCCCGCACGGTGTTGATCTCGCCGTTGTGGGCGATGTAGCGGAACGGGTGCGCCAGCGGCCACGACGGGAAGGTGTTGGTGGAGAACCGCGAGTGGACGACGGCCAGCTCGGTGGCCATCCGCCGGTCGGAGAGGTCGGGGAAGAACGGCTCCAGCTGCCCGGTGGTGAGCATCCCCTTGTAGACCAGGGTGCGGGACGACAGGGAGGCCAGGTAGGTGTCGAGCTCGCGCTCGGCGCGCTTGCGGGCGGCGAAGGCCAGCCGGTCGAGCGGGACGCCGCCGACGCCCTCCTGGACGGCCCGCACCAGCAGGTGCCGGAAGCGCGGCATGCACGAGCGGGCCGTGGCGCCGACGAGCTCGGCGGCGACGGGCACCTCGCGCCAGCCCAGGACGACGAGGCCCTCCTCGGCGGCGATCCGCTCGACGCCGGCGCGGGCGGCGGCCTCGGCGGCGTCGTCGTCGGGCAGGAAGGCCAGGCCCACCGCGTACTGCCCCGCGGGGGGCAGCTCCACCCCGGTGCCGGCCAGCTCAGCGCGCAGGAACGCGTCGGGCACCTGCAGCAGGATGCCCGCGCCGTCGCCGGTGTCGACCTCGGCGCCGGCGGCACCGCGGTGGTCGAGGTTGCGCAGCGCGGTGAGGGCGTGGTCGACGATGTCGTGCCCGGGGGTGCCGCGCAGGGTGGCGACCATGGCCACGCCGCACGCGTCGTGCTCGGCGCCGCCGCGGTAGAGGCCCTGGTCGGCGGGGGCCGCGGAGAAGGGTGCGCTCCGGGGCAGGGAGGGCTGGGGCACGGGCACCGTCCTCGCGGGTGGGGTCCTGTCGGGAACTGCCGGTCGTCAGGGCTCGGGACGCCGTCGGCCCGCGCCGCAATCTACTCCAGGAGGGCGCCCGATCCAGCACGCTCGCGGGTGACGTGCGCCATGCCCGGTGCGGCCGGTGCCACACTGGCGGGCGCCCGCCGCCGGCCCCGGGCGGGCCGCGCCGCAGCCGCAGGACCGGCCCCGGGCCAGGAGGAGGACGGCGATGACCAGCCGGACCGCGCCCTGACCGTGCTCACGACCGCGCTGCTCGCGGTCGCCTCCGCGGTGGTGCCCGTGGTCAACCTCGAGGTCACCCTGCTCGGGGTCTCCGCCGCCTCGCGCGCCCCGGGCTGGGTGCTGGCGCTGACCGCCGCCGTCGGGCAGGTGGCCGGCAAGACCCTGTACTACCTCGTGGGCGCCGGGGTGATCGCCCGCGTGCCCGGGCTGCGCCGGGCCCGCCGCGCGGCGCGGCCGCCGAGCGCCCGCCGCACCCGGTGGTCGCTGCGGCTGGCCGCGGTGCAGG
>CADCUY010000541.1 GCA_902806005.1 uncultured Quadrisphaera sp.
AAGGTCGTCGACCTCGCCCGCGCCGCCGTCGGCGGGACCCTGGCCGGGGCCCGGGTCGCCGTCCTGGGAGCGGCGTTCAAGCCGCTCAGCGACGACGTGCGCGACTCCCCGGCCCTCGACGTCGCCGCCCAGATCCACGCCGAGGGCGCCCACGTGGTCGTCACCGACCCCGCCGCGATCGACAACGCCCGCCGCCAGCGCCCCGCCCTGACCTACGCCGCCACCGTCGAGGAGGCCTGCCAGGGCGCCGACGTCGTCCTGCTGCTCACCGAGTGGGAGCAGTACCGGGCCATCGACCCCGCCACCCTGGCCGCGGTGGTGAACCACCCCCGGGTCATCGACGCCCGCAACGCCCTGGACCCCCACCAGTGGGCCACCGCCGGCTGGGACCACCACGGCCTCGGCCGCCCCTCACCCGCACCCGCCACCGCACCCGCGGCGGCCCCCCTTCACGCCGCGGCGGCCTGACGCCGGGAGCGGCGGCCGGCGCGGCAGCCGGCCGCCGCGGCGGCGGTGAGCAGCCCCAGGACGACGAGGGCGGCACCGGCCACCTGCGCCCCGGTCCAGACCACCGCCGCCGAGGTGAAGAGCCGGTCCGGCGGCGGGGCCCCGTAGGTGAACCAGCTGACGCCGCCCGCCGGCGGCGCCGCGAGCACCAGCACCACCGCGCCGGCGGCCACGAGCAGCAGCGCGAGGGCGCCGACCAGCACCAGGAGCCTGTTCACCGGCCCAGCGTCGTGCATCCGGGGCCGCCGGTCACGCACCACGGCTCGCGGGTCGATCGTGGGTGCACCGGTGGAGCTCGCCGCTACAGGATGCTGGCCCCGGTACCGCCGTCGAGCCGGACGACGTCCCGGGGCCAGCATCCTGCGACCGACGCGGCCGGTCAGCCCTGCGGCGGGCTGTACAGCTGCAGGTCGTTGCCCTCGGTGTCCTTGAACGGGGCGACGCTCCCCCAGTCGTAGCTGCTGACCCCACCGGTGAACTCCACGCCCGCGGCCCTCAGCCGCTCCACCTCGTCCTCGATGCCACCCTCGGTCTGGAAGCTGATCACCGCGCCGCCGTCCGCGTGCCGGGACGTGCCCTCCCGGCTGTTCAGGCCGATCGTCAGCCCGTTCGCGTCCACCTCGCTCCACTGCGCGTCCTGCATCCGCATCTCGCAGCCGAGCACGTCGCGGTAGAAGCCCACCGCGCGGTCCATGTCGTCGACCGGCACCCACACCGTCGCCACGCCCCGTGCCATCGCGTCCTCCTCGATCCTCGCCGCCGGGCGGTCCCGGCGCTGCGCGGACCACCTACCCAGGACGCGGGCCCTCACCACCGCTCGGGGCCCCGACCTGCACCCGGCGCCGCTGCAGGTGAGCGCGCTCCACGGCGTTGGCGGTGAGCTCCAGCGCCCGCTCGTAGGCCCGCGCGGCCTCGGCCGGGTGCCCGAGGCGGCCGAGCAGCTCGGCGCGGACGACGTGGAAGGGCTGGTAGCCCGGCAGGTCCAGCGCGTCGACCACCGCGAGCGCGGGCTCCGGCCCGGCCACCTCCGCGAGCGCCACCGCGCGGTTCAGCGCCACCACCGGCGTGGGGGTCAGGGCCAGCAGCTGGTCGTAGAGGGCGAGGACCTGGCGCCAGTCGGTCTGCGCGGCGGTGGCCGCGTCGGTGTGCACGGCCTGGATGGCGGCCTGCACCTGGTAGGGCCCGGGGGCACCGCGGCGCAGCAGCGCCCGCACCACGGCGTGGCCCTCGGCGACCAGCGCGGCGTCCCAGCGCGCGCGGTCCTGCTCGCTCAGCGGCACCAGCGCGCCGTCCGGCCCGCGGCGCGCGGCGCGGCGCGCGTCGAGCAGCAGCAGGAGGGCGAGCAGGCCCAGCACCTCGGGCTCGTCGGGCATCAGCTCCGCGAGCACCCGGGCCAGCCGCACGGCCTCGGCGCACAGCTCGGCCTGCACCAGGCCCTCGCCGCCGGCGGCGCCGCTGGCGCTGTGCCCCGCGGTGTAGACGAGGTAGACCACGAGCAGCACCGGGGGCAGCCGGTCGGGCAGCTCGGCCTCGGTGGGCACCCGGTAGGGCACGCCGGCGTCCTTGATCTTGCGCTTGGCCCGCACGATCCGCTGCGCCGTCGTGGCCTCGGGCACGAGGAGGGCGCGCGCGATCTGCGGCGTCTCCAGGCCCCCGAGCAGCCGCAGGGTCAGGGTCACCTGCGCCTCGGTGGACAGCGCCGGGTGGCAGCAGGTGAACAGCAGGCGCAGCTGGTCGTCGCGCACCGCACCCACCTCCAGGGGCTCGTCGGGGGTGTGCAGCAGCGCCGCCTCGGCGTGCCGGCGGTCGCGGGTGGACTCGCGCCGGAACCGGTCGATGGCCCGGCGGCGCGCCGTGGTGACGATCCAGCCGCCGGGGTTCGGCGGCACCCCCGCCTCCGGCCACCTCTCCAGGGCCAGGACGAAGGCGTCCTGGACCGCCTCCTCGGCGAGGGTGATGTCGCCGAGGAGGCGGGTCAGGGTGGCCACGGCGCGCCCGTGCTCGGCGCGGAAGACGCCGGCGACGGCGCCGGCCACGGGTGCGGCGGCGCTGCTCGCCATCAGTCCTCGGCGTCGTCAGCGTCGTCCTGGAACGGGCGCACCTCGACCGGGCCCTGGCACGCCACCGACGCGCGCTGCGCGATCTCCAGCGCGGCGTCGAGGTCGGGCGCCCTGACGACCCAGAACCCGCCGAGCTGCTCCTTGGTCTCGGCGTAGGGGCCGTCGGTGAGCACGGCCCGGCCGTCCTGGGTGCGCACCACGGTGGTCGACTCCGGCGGGGTGAGACCGCCCGCGAAGACCCACGCGCCGCTCTCGCGGAGCCGCTGGTTGAAGGCCTCGACGTCGGCGAACATCTGCTGCATGACGTCCTCCGCCGGGGGCGCGGCGGCGAAGTCGGTGTGCACGGCGAGCAGGTACTGCTTCACGGTCGTCCTCCTGGGGTGTCGGGTGCGGCCCCGTGCCGCTCCCTCACCTGGTCCACGAACGCGGGAGGCCGGGATCGACACGGTCGGGGCACATCTTTCGCGATCGACCCGTCCGGGCGAGTCGGTCACGCATCGGGGCGCTCGGTGACACCATGGCCGGGTGCTCATCAAGGTCGTGCTCATGGTCGGCATCGGCGCCGTGGCCCTGCTCCTGCTGCGCGGCTACAGCGGGGCGCGGCACCAGGCGATCCGGCGGCTGATGCTGCTCGGGTTCACGGTGCTGGCGGGAGCCTCGCTGCTCGCCCCGCAGCTGTGGACGGCGGCCGCCGAGCTGCTCGGGGTGGGCCGGGGCACCGACCTGCTGCTGTACCTGACGATCGTGGCCTTCCTCGGCTACGTCGCGACGTCGTACCTGCGCTTCCGCGACCTGCAGCTGCAGATGACGGCGCTGAGCCGGCGGCTGGCCCTCGACGAGGCGCCCACCGCGCGCCCGCAGCTGCACGTGGTGCCCGTCGACGTCGCCGCCGCCGTGGGCGGGCAGCGCACCAGCCCCGAGGGGCCGGCCCGGCGCCGCCCCGCGCGGACCGCCGAGGCACCGGCGCGGGCTCACTCCAGGTCGTAGGCCGCCTGGACGGCGCGGCTCAGCGCCGGTTCCTGCTGCGGCAGCACGTACCCGATCCGGCGGCCGAGGGCGTCCCGCGGGATGCCCTGCACGTCGTCGAGGCTGACGACGCTCTCGTGGTCGAGGCCGTCGGCGGGCCCGACCGGCACCTCGACAGCGATGCCCCGGACCCGGCTGGTGACGCGGGCGACGGTCACGTAGCGCAGGTGCGGCACGGCGACCTCGCGCGTCAGGACGAGGACGGGCCTGTTCCTCGTGTCCAGGTCAGCGACGTGGACCGCCAACAGGCCGTCACGCACCGCGGTCGACAGCGTGGTCGGCGGACCAGCGGTGCAGCCCGTCGAACTCCTCGTACGGGTCGGCTCGGATCGCCTCCAGGTCGCGCAGCGCGCTTCGCGGTGGCGCTGGAGGCGCGCGACGGCGCGGCTCACGA